>NZ_AUFX01000019.1 GCF_000426725.1 Sporocytophaga myxococcoides DSM 11118
CTGACTTTCCCTTCGTCTAACTGGCAGGACATCTCCCTTTGAAGGAGAGCGTTGTGGTTCGAATCCATGAGGGAAAACAATATGGTGGTTTTAGTTTAACAGGTAAAATGCTACACTGTGAATGTAGAGAACAGGGTTCGAGTCCCGAAATCACCCAAGAGTATTAGTAATACATATACATTATATCAGTAGGTATAGGAGTCAGGTTTATCTAGACTCCCTTGGAAGGAGGAGCACGCAGGTTCGAATCCTGCCCTACTGACTTTCCTTTCATCCAAGATTCCTGTGATGTCGGATCGAAATACCAGACACGCAGGAATGCTTTTACTTAAAGTGTTCAGTATCTTCAACAGGATTTCAATAACTAATCCAACTATTCTTTTACAATCTTGTAAAACTTATTTCCAGTCTTCACAAGATAGGTCCCTGCTTTTAATTGATCGCCAAAAACTACTGACCTAACATTTTTATACTCCACAAGCTTTTGTCCATCCAAAGAGTAGACTGAAATGTCTGAAGGTCTAGAAAGCTCAACTTTGAAACTTTCGCTACTTGGATTTGGATAGATAGTACCTCTAACCTCGTCATTGGCTTCATCTAGGCCAGTAATCACAGAGGTAATAGAGATATTGAAGACAAGAGTAATCTGCTTTATATCCGTAGCACTTTTGGTATACACAAGGGCTTGTTTGAATGTATAAGATTCGCCATCCATAACTTTACCAGGATATTGCCCCACATTTGCAACCAGTTTGCTCATGTCCAGTTCAGAATAGATATAGGCATTGGTTCCGTAAGTTGTGATTGCTCCCGTTTTATTATACCAATGACCAGGTGCGTTGGCGGTAGAAACAGAGTCGAGCGTTCCATCAGTATTGACACCAAAATATTTAATAGTTTTATTCGCAAATTCACTGGTGATTTGTGCAGCCGTTAAACCGAATATCTGTCTGATCTGAGATGAGTTCAGAGAAATAACTGTTGGCGTATAATCAGACATAGGCTGCATCTCAGCAGTATAGGTAATGGTTTGAATCGGTATTGCGGTGAAAGTTGCTGTAATGGTTTTATTGGCATCCATTATTACCGAAAGCGGGTTGGTTGTTCCGGAAGCATTACCACTCCAGCCAGTGAACAAATATCCGGAAGCAGGCTTTGCTGACAGTATTACTGTTGTACCTTCATCATATGTGCCGGAAGTTGGAGTGACAGTACCCGAACCAACAACAGAAACTGAAAGCGTATAGGTTTTTAGTGCTACTGTCGTACAAGCCGGAGTTGCAGTAAATGCCATTTGGTTAGCAGTAAAATTTGTAAAGCCTGAATTGATATCAACATTGGAAGCATCTGTTGCTCCTTTGCCATCACACTCGGTACGTCCATTTCTCCAATAAGTCGGTTGTAAATAAACTCCATTAGTAGAACAAGATCCAACCTCTGCATCGCCTCCCACAATCACATTGTTGCCATAAGTAGCAGACCAAACCATTGCATTGCCCTTTACCTGAGCAGTATTCGTCACAGTTCCGCCTTCCATCCATGCGTTACCTGAAATGACTGCGTCTCCTGAGATGGTAGCATTGTAAATAGCTGCGTTATCTTTCACTACTGCATTCCCACTTACATTTCCACCTTCAACAGTAGCAAAGCCTTCTATTCTTGCATTACCTGAAACTGTACTACCTAAAACCATCGCATAAGGGCCAACATATGCTGTAGAGGCTACATTTGCATTGTTTGAGATCCAACCTCCTCCATTTGAGTGAAGCTTCCCATTTGTTTTTCTCCATTTTCTAAAATCTGCTGAAGCCTGATAACCTTCAGGTACAGCATTGGCAATTTTAAGCTCATAAGGATATCTTCTGTATTTTGGATAACCAACATCCATGTTATAGTTGGAATGTATTTTAGGAGCTGAAAATACAACCAGGTAAATGTTTGTTTCACTCGCAGTGTTTAGATTAAATGAAGCCTCACCATCTGCGCTGGAATACATAGGACTATAGCGTGAAACTGTTCCATCTGTCTTAGTGGTCACAAATCCATATCTCCAGCCTGCATATGTTGGATTCACTTCTGTATGTCCTTTGAATTTAACAGAGACTGTTTTATCCGTTCCGGTACATGTAGGATAAAGAGGAATGATATTCATGCCATAATCCTGAGGCGCCCAATTCTCATTCACAAAAAAATGATCTGTTGTTCCTTGTACCTTATCTAACAAGGTGTATTGACGACTGGTATATCTCGGAAGACTATTTTTGATTCCCTGATAGGTTTGTCTCATTACCTTACCAAAGTTACTATTCTGATTTACTGTGCTATTCCACTGAATAGGATAATCAAAGGTCACATCTCTTGATGCATAGCCATACAAATAGTCATTGAGTTGTTCTTGTGTAAATCCCTTCAGGCGTTTTAAGGTTTCCAATGGATGTTCCTGATTTTTAGATTCAGCCCAAAGCCTTCTGGTCATTTCAAAACCATCTGTTTGCTGAACGTAAAACAAAAGATTGTAATTGGTATAATGATGTCTATTGGAAGACCACATAAAGTGTCTGGTCTGTATCCAGCGAGTCAGAGTACCATCAATGTTAGCCCACTTTTGATATACTTGTGCTCGCATATAATTTGCATGACCTTCAAAAAACGGACCTGCCCAATCATATCCTGAAAAGGCGTTTCCATTTCCCGGGTTTTCCTGAATCCTCATCATCATTTGCAAAGCATGAGCATATTCATGACTGATAGCTCCCCCATCTTTAACCGCAGAAGGATGTACGAACATTGCACCTAAGGTATTGCTATAACTGCTGGCATGAGCAAAACCAGTAGTGCGGTCATCGCCACCGGAAAAAGTTCCTAATATAATGACAGGTGTTTTGTATTTGCCAAAATTTGTGGTCGGTGCGTTATTGATGAATTTTAAGTCTGTAATAAATCGATTAAAGATAAATTCAAACGTATCAGCAACGGCAACCGGATTAAACCTCAAGTTCGCATCGGAAGCACTTTGTGGATTGGTACCCACTAAATCACCCCAATAGAGTACAAAGTTCTTAGATTCATACATCCTGCTGGAAGCCATCCTGCCATAGTATTCGTGACCAGGATTGCTCCATTCGGTAGGAGTAAAAACTGTTTTTTGAGCATATAGCAGCTGAAGATTGATGTAAATGAAAAATATACAGAGTAGCGTTTTTTTCATATAAATGAATATTGTTAAAGAAATTTGATTTATCTATTAATTAAAATCATTGGAGCTTTAGAAGAGCAATTTGATTCAAGCAATACTAAATCAGATCATTAATTGCTCATGATTTTTTTACTTAGCAATTGGGAAAAGTTATAAGTAACGAAATTTTGAAAAAAATATAGAAGATGGGTCAAATTCACCTTTTGTCGATTTTGAAATTACTGGTAAATTGTAGTAAGAAATGAAATATAGATACACCCGATGTGCGCATATCCTTCCAAATTGAAGAGATTGTAGTACTTGAGTGCATATTTGAAGAAGTTAGTGGCAATTTATGATACCAACAATCGAACATATTATTTTAAGAATTGAAAGGGATAAAAAAACTTTAGGAATAACCCTTTATAATAAAGCTACCTTGGAAGAGATAGTTTCATTTGAACGAGTGATGAATATTAAACTTCCTGATGATATAAAAACGTTCTATAAATATTGTAACGGATTTGAATCTGAGGAGGACATGTTTAGGATAATACCATTAGATGAAATAATTGACAGAAGAGAAGACGTTGATAGTTATTTAATTAACCCCAAGGATTTTCATATAGCAGAATACATGATTTATTGTGACATGTGGACATTGACTGTTGATGAGATTAACAATAACAAGTATTCAATCTACAATAATGCGGAAACAGCTGTTGATCTAACTAATAATTTTTCAGAATTCATGGATAGATTTTTAAATGGTGGAGTATTTGATGGGCTCTATGATTGGAGAAAGAATTAGAAAATAAAAAATAAAAAACATGCCACTAACAATGTGTACAAAATATGCCGGTAGATGTGCAGAAGTTGAGAGCAGTGCAGCTAAGTTCCGCACATTTTATTAATTTTAAAGGCGTGCGGGTTTCGGTGCTGATAGATAGTGAAGTGGTTCTAAATCCGGCACATTTTATACACTAGACATTAGTGGCAAGTGTAACGGACACCCTACACAATAACAACAAACTAAAATCAAGAGTGAATGAGCGATATTTTACGAAAACAAATAGAAAAAATAACTCTGCTAACAGACACGGAGTTTGACTATATTTTGTCACACTTCACGACAAAGAAATTCAAAAAACATCAATTTGTAATTCAGGAAGGAGAAAATGTGCCAAACGATTTTTTCATTTTGAATGGTTGCTTAAAATCATACTTTACAGACAAAAATGGTAAAGAACATATTTTGCAATTTGGGATGCAAGACTGGTGGATTACTGATTATCAAGGATATTACAACCAATCAAAAGCTACTGTAAATATTTCCTGCATTGAAGACAGCGAATTACTTTGCTTATCATTTGAGAATAGGGAAAAACTTTGTGCAGAAATCCATAAAATAGAACACTTTTTTAGAAAGAAAACTAATAAACGTAACGTTGCATTACAACAACGAATACTTTCTTTATTGAGCAATAACGCCAAAGAAAAATACGACCAATTACTACAATTATATCCACAGCTTTTCCAAAAAGTTCCCAAACAACTTATTGCTTCTTATTTAGGTGTTACAAGAGAAACACTTAGCAGACTTAACTCTTCTTCAAAATAATGTGAGGTATATCACCCAAAAGTTGTGATGTATGTCCTATTGCTTCCATTGTTTTCAATAGAAATTTGTGCCATAAATTTTAAACAAAAAAAATAAAATGGCAAAATTTCAAATTCAACAAGCAAGTAGCACCGTAAACTGGACTGGCAAGAAAGTTTTAGGGTTACATACAGGAAGTATCAATATCGCTAATGGCTTTATTGAAATTACAGACAACATTATTGTAGGCGGAGAAATCCAAATAGATATGACCTCAATTGTGATTACCGACATTGAAGACCAAAAAACTAACCAAGATTTTTTAGCACACTTATTAAACGATGATTTTTTCTCAGTTGATAAATTCAAAATTGCTAAACTAACCATAAATGGTTCAAGTAAAACTGAAACCAATAAATTTAAAATTGATGGAAATCTCAATATCAAAGACATTTCACACCCAATCAGTTTTATATCTTCTATTGAAATATTTACGGACACCTTGCATTCACTTGGCGAAATGGTAATTGACAGAACATTGTACAATATTCGTTATGGTTCGGGTAAATTTATTGACAACTTGGGCGACAAACTAATTTATGATGATTTTGTGTTGCAATTCAAACTTGTAGGTCAAGCATAGACCAAACTAATACGAAAAGGCGAAGTGCGGAAAAGCAATTGTTTTAGCAGGTCTTTCAAGCACTTCGCTTTCATCATTTGCAAATCAGTCAACATTTAATAGTGAAAAGACAATGTGGAATAACACAAAATTTACTAAACTCTTGGAAATAGATTACCCAATAGTGCAAGGTCCATTTGGTGGTGGGCTATCATCTGTAAAACTTACAAGCACCGTTTCAAACGCAGGTGGATTAGGTTCTTTTGGAGGACAACCCTTTTCTTCAGAAGAAATTATTAAAACCTGTAATGAAATAAGAAAATTTACCAATAAGCCTTTTAATATCAATTTGTGGGTGAACGACAGAGATGCCCGTTTAGCAATTTTTGGCGAAAATGATTACAAAAAACTCACAGAATTATTTAAGCCATATTTTAATGAATTAGGTTTGCCAATGCCAGAAAGACCTACTAATCTTGGGGCTAAATTTGAAGAACAAATCGAAGCAATTTATGAAGCAAAACCAGCAATATTTAGCTTTGTTTATGGCATACCTTCATCAAACATTTTAGAAAATTGTAGAAGACTTGGTATAAAAACAGTTGGTGCGGCAACAACTTTAGATGAAGCTATTGCATTGGAAAATGCAGGAGTTGATGCAATAGTTGCCACAGGTTTTGAAGCAGGTGGGCACAGGGTTTCGTTTTTGAGGTCGGCAGAAGATTCTTTGACAGGAACATTTTCACTGATTCCACAAGTTGCAGACAACGTGAAAATTCCCATTATAGCGGCAGGAGGAATTGCAGATTCAAGAGGAATAAAAGCGGCATTTGCATTAGGTGCTGATGCCGTACAAATGGGTACTGCTTTTTTGGCAACTTCACAATCCAATGCTTCACAAGACCATAAAGACAAGTTGTTTACATCAGATGCGAAATACACAACACTTACAAAAGTATTTACTGGCAGGTTATCAAGAGGAATAAAAAACAGGCTTACAGAGGAATTAAAAAATCACGAAGACTTATTTGCACCATATCCTTTACAAAGTAAGTTTATGGGCTTATTAAAAGCATATCCAGCAACCGAAAACTCAAATCCAGACTTTAAATCTTACTGGACTGGACAATCAGCTTCTTTATTAAAACATCGGGACGCTAAAATATTTATAGAAACATTGGTAAAAGAAATGAATAGAAAGTAAAATGTAGACTGAAAAAACGACAGCTGCATCCAATAGTCCTCGATTGCAACAAGGATTTCCGGGAATAGCGATTGTATCGCTATTCTGCACCTTGCCCTGTCTCCTGAAAAACCACAACTCTCCTTCCACTAACCTTTCCATATAATGAGTTAATATTCCAATATATCTATGCTATTTTCGAAAAAGTTAGCTGACGACCATTTATGATCTTCTGATTTTTTTACCAGATTCCATATATACGGAGTGGTTTGTCATGGGGCAGGCCACGGATGAGACTTTATAAGTATATTTAAACTAATATTAAAATAACTTTCTGACATATGCCAATAATCGAATTTACAGCAGGAAAACTATCAAGAGAAGTAAAAGATAAACTTATAACACAACTTACAGACATATCTGTTGAAATTACAGGAATACCAAGACATTTGTTTTTTATAACAATTAATGAAAAACCTGACGAAGATATTGCTGTTGGAGGTGTTAGTGTGCAAAAACTAAAAGAAGAATTAAACAAACAGAAATAACAAGGAACTTCTACACTGTGACCTAGATTTTATATACAAGATACAAGAAGTGGTTATAATTATATCAAAAAAAGTTTTACTTAAAATAGCCGCTCTTCGCGGCTATTTTTATAATTTAATTCAGAAGGTCACGACTTATATTTTTTCCGAAAATTATTAGCCTCCCGTACTATTTTTCCCATCTGCTTATCCATACGCTTTTTATCTGCGGCGCTGACTTCAAAACGGTTCTGTTCTTTCAACAGTTTTAGATAACTTTCATAAACATGTTTATCAAGCGTTCCGTTTACGATAGCAGCTGTAACCGCACATCCCTTTTCATGGATGTGTTTGCAATCAGCGTAAAGACATTGAGATGCAAGTTTATGAATTACCGGAAATAACTCTGATTCATCTTTCCCTTCTTTAGAAGTAACCCCAAACTCACGCATTCCTGGTGTATCAATTACCAGGCTATCGTTAGATAACCGATACAAACTACGAGCAGTGGTTGTATGTTTGCCTTTTTGAGTTGATTGGCTGGTTTCCTGAGTAATTTGTATAGATCTATCAGAAAATGAATTCAACAAGGAGCTTTTACCCGTTCCGGATGATCCTATCAGAATATACGTTTTGAAAGGTTTCAGCACTTCATGCTTAATTACTTCCAGTCCGTATCCGGTATAGGTGCTGCAGAGATAAACCGGAGAATCTCTTTGAAGCTTCTCTGTTTCTGCCATAAACTCTTCAGGACGATCAACCAGATCCGTTTTGTTGAGAATCACAACTGCTTTGATTCCACACGCTGTAATCTGAACCAGATACCTTTCCAGCCGCATCATATTAAAGTCCCGGTCAAGCCCTTGCACGATCAATGCATAATCGATATTGCTTGCAAGGATCTGTTTTTCAGTTTTTGTTCCTGGAGTTTTTCTGAATAAAGCATTGACTCTCTTAAAAACTTCTATAATATATCCTGTGGGATCATAATCCATATAAAATACCCAGTCACCTACTTTGGGTAACTCATCCTGGGTGTTCGAGTATAACAGTTTTCCGGATAGTTCAGCCTCAGTTTCACCTTTTTCTGTTATAAGATAGTATTTGAATCCCTGAATGGAAATAACACGCCCTACGGACAAATCTTTTTTATTATGCTGATCAACATATTGTTGTTGAAAATTAGTCCAGCCATATTTTTTTAGCATTGCCATAATAATAATGAGTTTCAGGTGTGGAATAAATCATACCACACGACTTTGATAAGAATTTGGAATTTGATAGAAACGATTATTTACAGACCCAGGCAGGAAATTAAATTCAGTGGGTCTGCAATCAGGCAATTGCTACGGCTGATGAAGGACGATATGTAACTTGTAAAGTTGTCATATTGATTGAGTCAAAATTAGAAAAAAAATCACTAGCCAACAATATGAAAACATTTTATTTTTAGATGCAGATATTAAAACTGGATAGAATCTCCTCTCCAGCCATTGCCTCAGCGGCTTTCCAAATGTTCTGCATTAAATGATACTGGGTTACTTTTTTTATTTGTCATTCTTCCTACACAGTGGCCTCTCCCCTGCCAGCCCACAGTTTTCCGTCCATTAAAACCTTTCCATATAATGAGTTAAGATTCCAAGTTCATCTATTCCATTTTGGGAAAAGTTAGCTGACGTCCATTGGTGATCTGCAAAGAGGCCTGTGAGAGGGCGGGTCACGGGGTAAAGGTACGCTCGAATTTGGTGCTGATGTTTAATGTCATTTTTGAATCATGATTTAAAGTAAACCTTAAATGACGATCCTTTTCCCTTTTCACTTTCTAATTCAATTTTTCCACCCGCATTGTTTATTATCTTCTTTACAATAAACAATCCAACACCAGATCCTTCAATATCTTTATGATATCTCTTGAACTCCGAAAATACGTTGGCTACTTGATTTTTATCAAATCCTAAACCATTATCTTGAATGGTTAAGAGTATGTAAGATTGATTCAATCTTTTGGTAGTAATATTTATAACAGGTTTTCTATCAGGAGAACGGTATTTAATTGCATTATTAATAAGATTATAAATAATACTACGAAGTGAACTGACTGGGAATTTTATTATAGGCACTTCGCTAAAGTCTGAAATAATTTTTGCATCTGTGTTCTTAATCTGTGCTGCTAATACTCCTTCAGTAAATTCAAGAATTTCTATCATTCTATTATTAATAAATTCCTCTTCACTGCTTTTTTGAGCTTTTGTAATTTCAATTAAGTCATATAAGGTACTTTTAAATTTTTCAATCGAACTATTCATCATCTCCAAAATTTCTTTCGTTTCCTTATCCTTTTTACAATCTTCACTCATATTATCTTTCAGGTTACCTAATAAGCCCTCGATATTTAAAACAGGAGCTTTTAAGTCATGTGAAACAGTGTAAGTAAAATTATCCAAATCTTCGTTTCTTCTTTTCAATTGTTCAGACAACTTCTTTTGCTCATCGATATCAATAAGGATTCCAAGCCAATATAAAATTTTGCCCGTTTTATCTTTATAAGAGATTCCTCTTGCCATATGCCAAAGATAAGCTCCATCAAATCTTCTCAATCTATATTCTGCTTCATATCTTTTTCCGGTTTTGAGATGTTCTTCCCATATTTTTAAAATTCTTTCTTGATCATCTGGATGAACTAAATTTTTCCAGTTCCAATCACTGTTCATTTCTTTTGTAGTACCAGTATAATCGTAATATTTCTGATTAAAATAAGTTACATTACCATTTGGTAGGGTTGTCCATACTATATTAGGTATTTCTTCAGTCAGCATTTTGTAACGTTCTTCACTCTCTTTTAAAGCTGCCTGTGCTTCTCGCTTTAAAGTAATATCCTGCACTATTCCCCATCCTCTTAAAACTTTGTGATTTTCTATAATACCGACTAAGTTAATTCTAAAATGTCTTTTCTTTCCCAAAAAATCATTTTCGCATATCTCTAAATCAGATAACTTATAGCCATTTTCAATAAATTTTTGCAATAACTCTCTTACTCTTTCATCTGAAAAATTTATTAAATCTTTTAACCGTTTCCCTACTAATTCATCGCTAGAAGAATATCCAAACATGTATGACATATAATTGCTGGCTTCTGCCATTTGTATATATTCTATAATTAAATCAATCTGGAAATTGATAGGTAAATTTGTATCTATGAAGGGAATTTTTTTAAATTCAAAACGAATCACTCCTATGTGTATTTGATTAATAAAAGAAGTATAACGTTCCTGACTCAAAATTAACTCTTTTGATCTTCTTTCAATTACTTCTTCCAGTTTCAAATTATTTTTTATTAGTTCACTTTGAGCTTTTTCTAAGTTCTCTTTAATTCTCAAGTTCTCCTCATTCATTTGCAATAAATCATGTTCGAAATTTTTAAAATTTGTTATATCTATTGCTGTACCAATATGTTTTATTGGCTTTCCTTCCTGATTAAGGAATGTTTTTCCTCTCTTAAGAATATACCTTACTTTATTATTTTTAAGTATTAATTTAATTTCTGCTTCAAAAGTTGAATTGTCGGAAAATGAGTTAAACCAGGGAATAGAATATTTTTTAATATCATTTTCATCCCAGGAATTAATTAGATTGGGTATTTTCAACTCCTTTTCTGGATCCAGATCAAAAATCTTATAGAATTCATCAGTAGCGCGAACCTTATCATTTGTGAGATCCCATTCGTAGCTACCTATATTGGCGATTTCCTGAGCTTGCAATATTGAGCTTCTTTAAGAAAAATAATCTCTTGTAATTTCTTAAATGAGGTTATCTCAGTTGCATTGATTAAAATCTGCTTTACATTATTATTTATACTATTGAAGACTATTGTCTTCGAATGAAACCAATGCACCTCTTTATTTGAGTCAATTACTCTGAATTCAATAGACTCAACCTCATTCATACTTATATCAGAATAGCTTTTAATTCTTTTTTTTACCAAGACAATATCATCCTCATGAATGAAAGTACTTATAGAATCCTTTATATTTAGATCCAATATACTTTTAACAGAATAACCCAAAAGTTGATGAACTACTTCATTTACAAATACAATTTTACCTTCTTCAATATCATAAATAAGAATTAAGGTAGGAGAATATTGTATAATTCTATCTATTAAGTTGTCCTTGGCTTTTAATTCACTATCAATCTCCTTTAAATCTGTAATATCCTGAATGATGATTTTTGAACCGACAATGTTGCCGCTATCGTCAACAACTGGGAATTCATTGGACATACATTGAATATCTGGTTGATCCGGTCTTTTTATTTTAAATTCATGAATACTTGTCTTATCTTCTTTATAGGAGGGAATACTTTCTTTAAGGAAAGGATCAAAATCATTTTCATTATTGATCAAATTTTTAAGAAACGGTATTTCCAGCTTAAAATCCAGATTAACTCCTAAAATTTTATAAAATTCTTCAGAACATTTAACTTTTCCACTTACATAGTCTAATTCACAATGACCAATGTGAGAGCTGGATTCTGCCTGGTTTAATAAATTTTCTGTAGATGTTATTTTTACCTTCAATTCTTGTAAGTTTCTCTTTTGAAGGTCCTCAATAATTTTGATAAGCGCATTCACTTGACCCGAAAAAAAATGATCCATTTCATTGTTCAATTCTATAGCATCTGCCACTTGGGTTACATAAGTAGATAAAAAAAAATTCAAACTTTTTTTTCTGTTATTGAAAATTGAGATAACCTGAGAGACTTCCCATTCTGTATATTCTGGAAAATATAATCCTTCTGTTTTAAAAGAATTATTCCATTCGTTAAGTCCATTGATTATCTTATTGTCTTTTAGTAGAGCAATAAAATTCTGTATTTCAAATTTTACTAATTTTTCACGGTCTTCCTTATTGATGTTATAAATTGGAATTATATTTAAACTTTCACTTTCTATCTCCGACAAATAGAAATTATAAATATCATCACTATAATTCTTATTAAGGAAGTCCGCATAATCCTTTAATGATTTTTCACCCATTTTATATGAATTTTATCAGTTAAAAATCTTTAAAAATCACTTATAACTTTTGAAGATTTTATAAGTTAAATCTTTAATACAGGGTATTTGTTTAAAATCACTATTAGTGGATTTTTACTTAAGTTATGTCAAGTACTTGTTAGTTGTATCGGAGGAACTTTCCTTCTTGGTGGCCTCCCCTGACAGGATACAATTCTTTTTCATTAAAACCTTTCCATAGAATAAGTTAATATTCCAAATTCATCTATACCATTTTCGGAAAAGTTAACTGACGCCCCATTTATGATCTTCTGGATTTTTTACAAGATTCCATCTATTCAGAGTGGCTTGTCAGGAACAGGCCATGGACTAGGACTAAAGTATCTCCAATATCTTTAAAATGAATGTGCAATGTCAAAATAAAATGTGTAGATACTTTAAGTCAGGAGACAGGCCACGGATGAAGATGAATTATCCTTTGTTATTAAATCTTACTACACATTGTAAAAAATCGGGAGACTTTCTGACAAATAGCCTAGGCAAAGGACTGAAGCATCTTATAAAAGATGAACACGTTAACAGGTATTGAAAAATAACGCTGACAGGGTTTCAAACCTGTCAGCGTTAAACTATATAATGCAAGTCTAATACTTCACAAAAGTTCTGACTTTATATTTAGGATTTTGCTTGTATCAAAGTTAATAGTCAAAAACCCTTATCGTACTGGTTTTAGGTAAAAAAAGCTGAAGTTGACCAACTATAATAAGCCCCATTATCAATCTTTAATGAACTTGGTATTACTCTCACCAATTCTTAAGATATACTGTCCTACTGGCAATTTATCTACACTTAAGTGATTGTCATTAATGAAGCCTTTTTGCACGATGATCCCCATCATATTCAGGATAACATACGATCCATTGTCAGATACGTTTAGGCTGGATGAAGTGGGAACTGGTGCAATAGTAAGAGTTTTAGTTGCATTCACCTTCTTTTCTATAGATGATACAATGATGGATTCATTTCTGAATTCGTAGAATGTACCGTCTGATCTTCCCACTATCAAATCCTGATCTCCATCCTTGTCTAAATCAACAAAGGCAGGGGCTGCTCCATAATCGTGGTTGCTTTGGTTATAAAACTCAAAAGGGTTATCTATGCCTGACAAGAGCGTAAACCCGGTTTGGTCATTTCTATAGTAGTATAATTTGCCAAAAAAATCTCCCATAAGAATATCCATATCACCGTCCTTGTCAAGATCGGAGACCGCGACTGCACTTGAGTGGCTCCCTACTTTAAGCCCGTTAAAAGGATTGTCTACTCCGGTTTTCTTTGTGAAAGTCATATTATCATTTTCCAGATAAATGATATCTCCCTGTAAGTTACCACAGAGTACGTCCATGTCATTATCGTTGTCCCAATCGATAAACAAAGGTTTTGTTGCTTTGTCTAAAAATATACCATCAAAAGGGTTAGCATTGTCGGCTTGTTCTATAAACACACCATTTTCATTTTTAAAATACCTTGAAGTATAATCGTCATCTCCAGTCATCATATCTAAATCATCATCTCCATCCAAGTCGGCAAATGTTGCAGAACCGTTATTCGCCACAGTTATAGTACCAAAGGGATTGTTTTTACCTAGCATTTCGTAGTATACTCCGTCAATATTTTGGTAGTATTTAAAAGCTCCGTTCAGACTACCACTGATCATGTCTAAATCATTATCACCATCAATATCCGCAAAAGTCGGGGTTGACGTATTTATTGCATCAAAACCGTACAGTGGGTTTTCTCGAATGACGTGAACAAAGGTGCCGTTATCATTACGGAATAGTTCAAAATGGTTTGTTCCATTACCACTTATCAAGTCCATGTCTGAATCTCCATCGATGTCAAAAAAGAAAGGCGTAGAGAATGAGTTTACACTAAGATTAGAGAAAGGGTTTGCAGCATTCTCTGCTTTCTCGTAGGTTCCATTATTATTTAAAAATACATTAAACTTACCATCTTTATCACCACTGACTAAATCAAGATCTTTATCTCCGTCTACATCGTAAAATTCAGGAGAAGAGTATCCACTTACATAAATGTTTTCGAGAGGATTCTGTCCACTAATTGCTTTTTGAAAAAATACTCCATCTTCATTTTCAGCATATTCAAAGGAACCTGACGGCTCACCTGTGACCATATCCAGATCACCATCTCCATCCAAATCTACGAATTCGGGATGATACATTGAACCAAAGAAAAAAGGCCTTTCATCACCTGTTCTATAGTAGTAAGCATTACCTATTCGTTCGTAATATTTTAGAGTATTTGAACTCGAAGATCCAAAGCCAAGAACCATATCCATGTCGTTATCATTGTCTGCATCAACGAAAGCCGGGGATGTAAATATGCCGGCATCGATTGTATCCAGTATATTTTCTTCGCCAATAACTTCAGTAAAATAACCTTCAGTATTTTTAAAAAAGTGTAGATTACCTTCGACGTCACCGCTGACAAAGTCTGTGTCTCCGTCTTCGTCTAAATCTACAGCCACCAATCTTCCTATTCTATCCACTGCAATTGGTAATGGTATTATTCTGTCTTTGCGTGACACTTCTTTGAATAGGATCTGACCGAAAGAACTATTGGAGGCCATAAGCCATAAAAAAATTAATATCGGTGTTTTAAAAAGGCTAATTTTTTTCGACGTATTAGTGTTTTGAAATATATTCATATTGGTTTTAGGTGTTATAGTACTATAAAAACTATCTTACAAAAGTTGCTTACAAAAGTTGCTATCAAAAGTAGCAAAATACTATTATCATTGCAAACACCCGTCAGTGGAGAAAATTTACTAAACGAATTACCCAAAATACCTGCTGAAATTTAAATTAAGTTTTGGGTCACCAGAATTCCGCAGGAATTTGGTGGACTTTGCTAGAGATTAATTCCTGCCGAACAATCCACTCGCTAAAAATTTATATGCCATCCTGCACTATACCACTAGCGCAGTAGAGGTTCCTATAAACTAATTAATGTCTGCCTAAAAACTCAGACTACACCGTGGCCAATCCCTTACAAGCCACAATTTTCTTTCCACTAAAACCTTTTCATATATGAGTTAATATTCCAATTCATATATTCCATTTTCATAAAAGTCAGCTGAAGACCATTTATATTTTTCTGGATTATTCACAAGATTCCATCTATCACAGAATAGTATGTCAGGAAATGCAATGGATGAGTAATTGGAAAAAGTTAGAAGTAACAAATTTTTTAAAAAAACTCTGTGTTGGGCAAATTCGATTTTGAAATTACTTGTAATTTGTTTTGAGGAATGAAATTATACATTCCATTGGGTATATGTATTGACTAATTAGCTGCAATATTATGAAAACATCTCTTGTTATATTTTTCACCATATTTATATCGCAATCCGTATCGGGACAATTCTGTGATTGCAAAAAGAAGGAAGTACTGAAACAAATAATCAGCTGTGAACCTAAGGTATTAGATAACAATTCTTTTAATTGCGATTCTTCTTGGTTGACATTTGAAAATTCAAAACTGACGACAAGAATTGGACAAGTTTATTTTAAGGAATTCAAGAACACTTACCTTTATACCAATAAAGTAAATTCCGGATGTTGTGACCCTGTGGATTATTACTTATATGACAAGACAACTGGAAATCTAATCAAATATTTAGGAGGAGCCCTCTATGTAAGTGACAGTATAAGTTCACCATTTATAGTTACTATAACAAACAGCAATTATGATAAATACTCAATGCTGGACTTTAATTCATTGACAATTTACAACCTTGATACTAGAAAAGAGTATAAAATTGAATTTGATAAAGGTCAAATCGAGAAAGGAATAGATAACAACAACTATATGTTTCCTG
Source organism: Sporocytophaga myxococcoides DSM 11118 (assembly GCF_000426725.1). Classification (NCBI taxonomy): domain Bacteria; kingdom Pseudomonadati; phylum Bacteroidota; class Cytophagia; order Cytophagales; family Cytophagaceae; genus Sporocytophaga; species Sporocytophaga myxococcoides. The sequence continues at coordinate 16,020 of NZ_AUFX01000019.1, forward strand.
AGTATATATTTGATGAAACAGAAATTATTAATGACACATTAATTCTAAAATATCATATTGACAAGTATATTAAGGGGAAAGAAATTAAGGAGATGGTATTTAAAATTGACTTAAAAAAATACAGCAGCTAATAGTAATTTAGAATGAACATGAAATACAAAATAATTTTAGGAATAGTAATTTTTACCATATCAGGATTCATGTACTTTAAAAAGAACTTTTACATTGATGCAGTCGATAATGAATGGCTAATATTAAATCCATTGGCACCTAAACAATCAGATTATGATTATTATTGCTTGAATGCTGATATCTATTTTAAAAGAGGTGATTCAAGAAATTATAAGTATTTCTCAAGTAAAATATTGGAGTTTAAAGATACCCACAATGAAGTTCAGTATGAAAGGCTTTTTTCTTGCGGAAATGGTTATTGGGAATACAAGCAAAAAAAACTTTTAAATTATTCTAGGTCATATGAGGCAATTGGTAATATTGATAGTGCCATAAGTTGCTTAAAAGATGGACTATTCCATTTTGAAAAATATAAAAATGAAATAGATCGCAGATTTTTTCAACTTCAGATTAAAAAACAAGGAAAGGATAGGGTAATAGAGGAAATTAGCAGAGGAGTGAATAATATTGACAAGCTAGACTGTTTTATGTGCAACAACTATTATTTCAAATTTGAAGATTATAAAATAGGAATTGATCTTAATAACAATGACAATGATAAATTACTATCGGATTTGCTTATGCAATATGGAATATAAACATGGTTTAAAGTACATGCACATCTAGACAAGTCGCACCATGACCTGCCTGTGGACATGCCACGGACGAGGCCGAACACACCTCTTATTCCTTCAATTTGAGATTTTTTTCAATCCCAAACAAGCACACTACATCTTAGCTTGTCGCCTGACAGGCCACAACGCCAATAGTCCTCGTTTCCAAAGAGGATTTCCGAGAATAGCGATTATATCTCTATTCTCAATCAACATCACCCTTACCAAATCCTTTCCTACTGCCATAATCCCACACACTACTATATAAATTATATTCAGGGCAATCTACCAACCATCTTTTGTCGATTTTGAAATTACTGGTAAATTGTAGTTAGAAATGAAATTATACATACAATTGGGTGTATGTATTAACTATTAGGCATAGGCACAATATAACCAAAATGACTATTAAAGAAATCGAAGACAATTTTTCAATTTCATCTGATATTGATGATGATCAGGTCACTCAAATGTTGAATAATGAAAGTCTGAGAAAAGAAGCAATTGAATATTTTATAACAAACCCGAATAGAGAATTCGCCAGAACACTTTTGGATAAAATAATAAGCAAAAGAAAAATAGCTGACACTAAAATTGGAGCCGAAGAAAATATTATGTATGCCTGTTATCTGCTTGGACTAAACGAAAAGATTGAAGATTCCCTTTTAATTTGGAAGGCTAAAAACATAGACTTTGATACTTATTGCGGAATTGATGTTCAACTTATGGTATTTGCAGGTGTTGACAAAACTTTAAATTATCTTAACTTATTGAATACAGAAGAATCATTGAAAGCAGTAAGTTACCTAAAAGAATGTAACGAGGCTGGAGATTTTGATAATATTGAAAAATATTATTCAAGAGAACACCTTCCTTGGTGGATATGAAGAAGATTGTGATGTGCTATAAATTGTAATGAATTAGCTTAACAATGATTTTGCATGAGGAAAGTATTTCCTGAAAATTCTATCTAACAACAATTCAATAAACCACCGACAAATGAAATTTCTCTTCCCCATTATTGATTTCGATGGTATAATAACCTGTTTGAATAATTGAATTATCCTTTAATCGACCATCCCATTCGACAGGAACTGATAGTTCCTGAATAACCTGACCCCATTTATTAAATACCTTTGCCTTGCCTTGTTGGGTGAAGAAATAAATATCACTGATACCGTCATTATTGGGAGAAAAAAAGGCTTCCTTACAGGCTTCTATTGGAAGTATAATCTTATCGTCTATCAGCTTTATGCATCGATCACCGGCTTTGGCATATAAGCGGTATTCAGGATTATTGAGATTATTAAAATTCCCATCCTTTGAGGTTACTTGTATTTTGGTTGATTTACTTTCAAGTATATAAGACAGATTATTCTTAGGCTGCAGGCCCGGAGATACTTTTATAGAACCAGGTTTTACACAAGTAGCACCGGTGACTTCCTTGCTTATGTGAGAAGGAATGAGACACTCAGATATAGTTACATTCTTTACCGCAGAAGTGATGGGCAGATCCGGAAAATCGGGATGATTAAGGGTGAAATAATAATCTCCACTTTGGCTTATGCTTGAATTGGGAAAGGATAATGTATCTGCATTTCCAGTCCAGATTCGGTTATTGTTGTAATACCAGGAGTAATTGACGCCTGCTATCTGATTGGCTATTCCTGTTTTTAGATTGATGGTATCGTATTCCAGATAATTGGAAAATAAAGGATTTGGGAAAGTTTTTTGAGGTGCGATTTTATAGATGTCTCTAAATGTTGGAATATTCAACAAAGGTATGAAATCTTCATAACTCAGATAATTATTTAACAATCCTACCTTTTCAAGATTCGGCAGACTATTCATACTTGCAAATGATTCAAGCATGTTATCATTGGCAAATATGCTTTTCAATTGTTGGTTTGCACTAAAGTCCGGTAATGTTTTGAGATAATTAAAGCCTAAGTTTAAAATTTTCAGATTAGAGAGATTGCTTATTACTGGTGCCTCATTTAATCCGCAGTAATAAAGATGTAACTCTTCCAGTTTTATTAATACAGGTAGTTTTGGAACAACCTTAATATTGATATTACCTGCCAGATTTAAATAAGTTAAATTCAGTTGATTGCTCAGATCAGGGAAAGAAGGAAGATTGTTCTGACTCAGGTTCAAATACATTAAAGAGCTTGGTACTGGCAGGTTTGGAGCATTAGACAAAGCATTATTACTTGCATCTATTGATTTCAGATTATTGAAATTACTCAGGTTTGGAAGTTGAGTGATTGTATTTTCATTGATAGTGATCTCCTCCAGTTTGGTTAATCCTGATATTTCTTCCAGCGATGAGAGTTGGTTATGAGTAAGACTCAGACGTTTTGTATTGATGAAATATTGTATTCCGTCTACATTGCTCATTTTATAATTGATACAAATAATATCATGTGTAAAATTTGCTGCCGCATTAATATCTAACTCCTTCTGGCTGTTTACCAAAGTCGGCTCCAGATCAGTGAGACATTGTCTGAACCCATCATCTTTGATATAGTAGGTCTGAGCTAAGCCTGTTAGGGGAGCTATCAGTATCAATAAACAATAAGCAATATGTTTTTTTATAGAACTCATAATGTAATTGTCACACTTCCTTTTAAAACTTCTCCATCTTCGTACTCGATCACAAATATAAAATATCCTGCTTCCAATCGCTCATATTTATCTATTCCATTCCAGGTAGCAACTGTATTACGTTTCAAATCCATTTGATAAATGGGTGTTCCTGACTTTGTATAGATAGTCAATTTTCCTGCTTTATCAGTCACCGGAATATTCCAGACTTCACCAAAAGACGGATTAAAATAATCATTGATCGGGCAGCTTATTTCGCTTACCTGCGCAGTAAAACGCTGTTGACAGTTTTTGCTATCTGTTATCAGCAACTCATAATTTCCAGCTTTAAGTCCTGAATTGCTATAAACCTCTCTCCCATTTAAAAACAGATTCTGAGTATATGGCACAGTGCCTCCTGAAATGTTTATAGCTTCAATTTTACCATTTGTCTTACCAATACATGCAGGTGTGGTATTGATTTGGGCCTTCCACTGTATCAGGTCACATGGTTGGATATTTTCATCTTTGGCCTTTGTGCCAGATATGCTTATATATTTTGTATCCTCGTATTTAGAAACCTCTGGTTTGATATCGGCATTGTCAGCAGGTGTTTTAGGCAGTATCGTATCTACTATAACACTATAACTTTCGGATGGTGGAATCCCGGCATTATTGCTTTTTAGCATTTTATTATTTTCGGAATGAACAATCGGTGATTCCAGATTGGGTTTCTTTTCTACATATGATTTCTCAATAGCACTGCTCCCTCCTACTTTCTGCTCATTCCCAGAATTTTCTATAGATTGTTTTGCAGCTGTGTCTTCTTTTTTATTGTATTGTAGTATGCCTATTGTCACTAAGATCAAAGTAAGGAGCGCACCTCCAACCATACCCTTTTTAATGTACTTATTTTTATTTCCTAACTTTACTTCTTCCTGTTTAGCTAAATCTTTGATAGTAAGCAATCTATTCTTAAAAACCAGTTTTTGAAGAAAGCGCGCATTTTCAACCTTCTCTGCGAGTTCAGGATCATGCAGCAATGCCGCTTCAAATTCCTGAAGTTCTGCACCTTGCAGATTTCCTTTCAGAAAAGCATCAAGATTATTATATATGTCTTTAGGATAACTCATTAAGCAATCGGCTTTTTATTTCCGGTTTTTGTTCCAACTCAAGATCCAATTTGTCTTTACATCGTTTCAACTGCATTTTCGCTGCACTTACAGTTGAAAATCCCATTCTCAGGGCTATATCTTCCATCAGCATATTGTAGAATATGTCGTAGGTCAGCAGTTCTATGCATTTTTCGCCTAATCCTGAAAAGATAGATCTGATCAGACTTTCGCCTTTATTAATCTCATCAACAATCTGAAAATCCGGATCAGAAATGGATTCAGCAAGCGTTTCATCGTGGTTTTCTACAGATGTAAATCGTTTGTTTCTCTTTAATTTATTCAACCATCTGTTTTTTGAAAGGGTGAATAAATATCCGTTTATGGTGTACTTTTCTTCATCGTACTTCCCGCTCATAATCTGGGAATAGAGGTACATAATGGAGTCCTGAAAGACATCTGAAGCATCATCACCAATTCCACCGTGCGACACCACATATTTTTTTACTTTCGGGAAAATTGTTTTATATAGCAGGGAAATTACCTGTTGATCCTGACCGGCCCTAATCAAATGAGGTATCTCTTTTTCTGTTATTTTCATCTGCAATATTGAAACATCTCAGGCTTTGAATTAGTAACGAAAGTCAGAAAAAATAATGTGTAATTTAATTTTTGCATCAGTAAATGGCTCGTAGTCTATGGGTTTGGGGGATTTTATTTGTGAAATTTGTAACATGCAAAGCACAGATAGCTCCTTTATATCCTGATATCCCAGCTACTTACTCTTTTAACATGCCTTTGGTTACACCTGCTTATATACCTCTCGAAGGTAAATATATACTGGGTAGCATTTATAAATTTAAACTTAAAGAATCCAACCTAGCCATATTTGACATGAATGCCGCCATAGTCTTTGACGGTAAAGGTCAGAACAAACAATTGGTTCGGTTAAATTTTTCCAACGAAAAAGAAGGCCCATATATCAGTACCTCCCGGGCTTCTGCAAACTATGCCTATAAATTGGCGCTTACCCATGATCTCAATATGTCTGCCGGATTGTCTCTAGGGTTTGTGAACAGGATCTATATGACACCTTCTTCATCAAATCAGGGCAGTTTTTTTCTTCCCGATGGAAATATTGGATTAACTATAAACTATAAAGAATTGGAAATTGGAAGTGCATTGATGCAGTTTCCCAATTCTAAAGAAACTCCATTACAGTCGACGCAACAGGCGAAACGTTTCTATCATATGTATGGTATGTACAAACATGATATCAGCCCTTACTGGTCACTCAAAGAATATATGTTGGTAAGGGTATTGCCAGAAATAACCACTCAGCTTATTGGCGGCTTCAACATCATATATCAGGATATGTATGAGGCAGGCTTTGTATATTATCAAAGACGAGGCATCACGTTTCAATTGGTCTATGGGCTTCCCGGTGAAAAATATCCTCTTGCACTCAGTATGGCTTATAACTCTTCTTTATTGACTCAAAGTCCACTCTGGGTAGATTCTTTTGAACTTGGTTTGAAGGTACGAATCAATAAGAAGAAGGAAAGTGGATTGACAATTGGGAAATTGTAAAGGTTTTATTCTTATATACGATTATGATTTTAAAATACAACATAATCATAGCCCATCATTTAATCACAAAAATCAAAGTTCAGACAATTTTTACTCTTCGGTTGGTGTTTGAAAATAATCAGCTTAAGGGTTCTATACTTTGTCATACTGAGCCTGCGAAATATCTGAGCTTTCAAAAAAATCAAAACTTACCTATCTGGCAGATTGTAATTGTTCTTGCTAGTTATTTTGTTATTATAAGATTCTTCGCAGGCTCAGTATGACAGTATAAATGCTTGAGATTATGGTGTCTGCACCGGCCGAATCTATTGCGTCAAGCCTATGTTAGGCATTTATTATCCTCCATACTTTTTCATTAATTTTTTGGCTCAAACTCCACCATCCATTCAATGCCATATTTGTCTCTGAACATACCAAAATATGAACCTCCAGGGTTTTCGGTAAAAGGTACTTCTATTGCTCCACCTGCCGAAAGACCATTGAATAATTTATCAGCTTCGTCTTTGCTTTCTGTACTTATCGAAATTTTACTTCTATTCTCATTCTCATTTACTTTCCCCATAAATTCAGGGACATCATTACCCAATAACTTATTGATTTTACCGATTGGCAAAGCAATATGCATAAGTTTATTTTCTTCTTTTTCCGGTATGGGAAATTCGGTGCTTGCTATATCTTTGAATCGAATAATCTTTGTAAATTCTCCTCCAAATACAGATTTATAAAATGTAAATGCTTCTTCTGCATTTCCGTTGAAGTTAATGTGTGGATTGATAACTGCCATGATTTTTATTTTTTACTTTTAAATGTATCACTTAACTACAAAATGAATAGGGTATAAAAACGACAAAAAAGAGGTCTTCTGCGTCAAAACATTCCTTTACAATGATGCCTGACAATCTCTTACACTTCCACTCCTCGCTCTGTATCTGCACTGGACGAAAATCTTTGATAATTATCTACCTTCTACAACCCAATGTTAGATGCTGAATTCATTTATACTCTTTTACATCATCAATAAGAAGTTTATTCTCTTTAATGACCACAGTAATGTCCATCACATAATCAGTTTTCCAACGAAGGTCTCGAACTACTGTATGGAAAGTTTTCGCAGTGTCTCCCAAAGACTTTAAGTGCTTGCAAATAGAGACCTCTACATATCCATTATCCTTAACTGAAGTAAAGAAACCGCCACTGCCTACATACCTCGTATCATACTTTGCTTTCCACTTCTGATAAAATTCTTCTTCAGTCATTTCACTATATTCTAAAGTAATTGCCTCTTGCTTATAATTATAGTAGTCTTCAGTCAACGCTGTCCGCAAATTCTCATGAGCCAGATTTAAGTCATCAGTGTTAACATAGCCAGTAATAACTTTTGTAAGCCATTTTTTTATATATACAGTATCCTGGATGACACTAGTATTGATGTTAGTTTCAGGAGGCTTTCTTGAGAAATCAGTTCTGCAGCTAATCAATGACAACACAACTGTCGCAATACTTGAAAATTTTATCATAATGTTAGAGGATCTCCTACATTTAAATTGATATAAAGTTAAGCAAAAATGTTTAACCTAAAGAAACAGGTCAAAATCCAGACTGAGCATTAGTGAAGGGCATGTAATGCTGTATGTATGAGCTTGAATCGTTCTTGATTTCGTAACACATATAATTTTTATGGATAAAAATACTTGTCTCTTCACAAAACTTCCTTACCTTTACAGTTCACCATAGCTGGTTGATAATAAAAACATCCCATGTTTTTGAGCCTTTTCAGATGGATAAGGCTTTTTTCATTTTAAGCCAGTAGCAGTTAAAAGAAAAAAATAATTCCCTCCTTTATCCCAACCTAATTAATAATACAGGTAAAAATTAAAGTAAACAAAACAATCAAGAAAGCCTTACCACTATTTTCTTGATGGCAATGTAAAACAAAATGAACTACCATTGCCTACAACACTGGTTGCCCAAATTTTGCCTCCCTGTTTCTCAACAAACTCCTTACAAATGATCAGGCCTAAACCCGAACCGGATTCCTGCTTTGTCCCTTTTGTTGTTTGTCTTACATCTAACCGGAACAATTTGTTTCTTGCATCTTCATTCATCCCGATCCCCTCATCAGTAACCTTAACTTCCAGAAGGCCATTTTCCAAAAGCTGGCCAGAAACATGTATGCTTTTATTTTCCATTGAAAACTTTATTGCATTTGTTAGTAAGTTCCGGATTATGGTTGAAGTCATATAATGATCTCCATAAGCCTTACAATTATTTATTTTATTAGTAATAATAATTCCTTTATCCTTTATCATACCATTAAGGCTTTCTATAACTTCGTCAACGATTTCACATAGATCGATCACTTGCGGATTAAAATCGATTTTATTCATTTGAAGCCTCGCCCACTCCAGGAGCTCATCCAGTAAAGTAGCCACTTTTTTAATCGAATGCCGGAGCATCTCAGCCATTTTTACCCTATCGATCTCATTGGTGTCACCATTTAAAAACTCAGCTAATTTATGTGCAGAATTTATCGGCCCTCTCAGATCATGACTTATAATAGAAAAAAAAAGATTTTTATTTCTATCTAAACTCCTCAATCCTTCCTGAATTTTTCTCTTTTGCCTTAAGTCCCTCCTTACTTCAAAAAGAAAAATCAACCCAATAACAAATGTACCAATAGCAATTGCAATAAATAGATATTGTATCTGAGTTACTTTTACGGTCGCTTTGGCTTCTCTTTCAGTTAACAGAGAGCCCTCCAACCCTTTCATATGTTTTAGAAGGTTAATAATGGCCACATTAGTGCTATCTGACCTTATTTTTTCTGCTTCTTTTTCTATTGTCTCCTTATTAATCCCGTGGTGCTTCCGATATTGAATAAAAGTAACCAGTTCACTGATCCTTTGAGCTAATAAAGAATCTAACTGATCTAAGTTGCCTTGCTGAGTGGGATTATCCTTTGTAATGGTGTGAATTTTTGATACTGTATTGTATATAGCAATTGTATCTTGAATAAAGGAATTGTGGAACGGTGGAGAGTTTGTCTGATAGAAAGCCAATGTGTTTGTTTCCATATCGGAAATGCGGCTCTCAGTAAGCTCCAGACTGTTAAGAACAGTATAGGTGTGAGATACCCACTTGAAATTGCCCAATAACTCTTTAGATTCCTTATAAAACTTGGAAATAACCAGAATGAAAATGATAAAGACTATTACATGAACGAAAGTAAAAGTATTTAAATAAGATATTCTCATGCCGAAGAATACATTTTACTTAACATTAAGTTATTATTCAGAAAAATGTTTTCCCTTACTAAACAAATGGCAAGACTTTGGGATTTTCATAAAAAAATATTGTCTGAACTAGGATTTATGGGATTATGAGATAAACAGGATTATCTCTGATTACTTATATAATTTCTCTGAAATAATAATACCATCTAAAATTTCTTTCTTAGCAGTTATTCTTTTAAAATGAAGATTGATATTAAATTCCTTACCCTTATCCATTCTGCTGATAAATAAATTTAATATAACTTCTTTCTCACTTTCTCTTACAACATCTATCATATGAAATAATGCTTTAGTTCGCATTTCAAAGTAAATGGACCTCATCCCTAACCCTTCTCCTGAAGGGAGAAGGGAACAGATCATCGAAAAAGTCATATGATTTTAAAACAGGTAGAGCTAATAACATACACATTATAGTCCCCCCTCTGGCTGAAGTCTTCTGACTTCTTCCAACAAATGAGAGCAAGTTTATAACTTTCGGATTGTAACGCAGACATACGGAATAAAGAGTACAAAACTATTTCAAATCCTCCTTCTGTTGTAGGCACCGGCCGGGAGTAGTTACAAAATATATTCCTTTAAGATCATTGATGGTATATTTGGAGGACATAGCTGATTATTTTATTATTCTCCAAATAATATAAAAATAGCCCCAATAAATATCGGCGCTATTTTTGAAAACTACCTTGAATTTTTAATTTGTCTGTCTTTATAACCACAAGTCAATAGACTTGCTCTCATTTGTTGGCTTAAGTTATAAAACCTAAGCCAGAGATAACCAGACTTCGTCCAGAGGGGGTATTTACCAGACAGCCTTTCTCAAATCATTGAAACAATCATCTATTCTTTATATACTTTTATTGTTTGAGCAGAATCTCCATAGCTTACTTTTAATAAATAAATGCCCTGAGAAAGGTCATATGCAGGTATGGTAAATTTACCACCATTAACAGCTGATTCAGCTGATTTGAATTTGCTGCCATAGCTATCATATATTTCATAACTTACCAAATCCAGAGAAGCTGTTGCATTGATCTCAACATTTATATATTCTCCTGCAGGATTTGGTACTACTGCAATTTCTCCAGTGTTTACAGGGAAAATCAGTGATGTTGCAATATTAGGAGCAGTTGTTACGAAATTCTTAATTTTCACAAATGCATCATTATTGTTTTCATTGGTCTCATCATTGGTCTTATATCCGTCTGCACGAGCGATGATGTAGTTGTCGTCTGACCAGGATTGAGGTAAATTCAAAGTCGCTTGATTGCTTTTGTTCTGACCTGGAAGTATTTCCTCATCTTGTGTATAGCCCAGATATTGATCATCTGCACTGTATGTACTGTCTTTAGAGATGTAAAAGTAAGTAAAGGTATATTTTGACGAAATTGTGTTTCCGGAATTGTAAACATTGTATTCAATTTTAATTTTGTTGCCATTATACAATGAGACTATTTTAATATTGCTGATGCGCAGATCCATATATAAACGTTTACCTTTGATATATACATAGGTAATGTTGTTAGCCTCATTTGTTTCATGATTCTGGTTTTTAGAATCAGTTTGTATAATTAGATAGTATGAATCCTCAGATATAGGAAAATTAAATTTAAATGGAAGTTTTCCCTGGGGTTGAATTCTACCCAGATAGTCCATACCTAAAAGTTTATCTGAAGAATCAAGCACAGTGTCATTCGAGATATAAAAATTCAAATCAGTACCGTAAGAAATATTTTCTCCAATATTGATAGTATGCCCTTCAATCGTATAAAACCCATTTTCTGCAATGATAGTATCATGAAGAGAGACAGGAATCAGGTCTACTATAAAATCAGAAATATGGACACGCTGTATATTAACATTATTATCTTCATTGGATTCTGTAACAATGGAGTCACCGTCCACTTTCGAAATGAGGTAATAATAACCTGAATCAACCTGAGGAAGTTTGAATTGATCAATAGATGAAATAGTATCTCCAGGATTTAATTGATATATTGGGGATTTATGCAGAAGAACATCTTTTGAATCAATTACATTATCCTTGGAAAGGTAATAGTTAATGTAATTACCTCCTGCAATAGATATCCCATTGTTTTTGACTTTTGCCGTAGCTTCAATATCTGCACCTGGAGTATATTCTGCAGTCTGATATGATGTATTTTCAAACAATAAATCTGAATCTTTGCCATAAATTTCAATGGCAGTTAATGTGATATTATTATTCTCATTGTATTCATCTATCACATTATTAAAGTCTGACACTATGAGGATATGATATACTCCTTCTTCCAGTTTTAATTTTTGAAGATTAAAATTCTTTGAAATATATCTTTCCTTTGTTGGGGCTTGAGCCTGAGCAAAAGCGGTATCTAAAAATATATCCTTCGTCAGATCAAGAACAGAGTCTTTAGATAAATAGTAAGCTATAGTGTAATTCTTAGTATTCACATCTCCCGCATTAGATTCAGTATGAGCGACAAATAAATTAGGATAGGCAAATGAACTTGCACCTGTTGGAAATATATCTATTGTTGATTGCTTTTCGGAAGTAAGACTAGATATATGTGAAAGATTGTTAATCTTATCAGCCTTAGCATAATCAGTCATGGAGGCTCCTACGTGGATAAATCCCAGAAACAGAAATTTCAGTAATAATGATCTATTTTTTTTCATTTTGTTACTTGTTTTGTTGGATTATTAATTAGTCATTTGAACCCGTCTACAATCACAAAAAGCATATGTAACCCAATATGACATTCACTGTTTCTTGTTGAAGTCTGGTTATGTATAGAAGTATTAATGTTCTGATATTATTCATTTTTCTTTCAGTAATTTGCTATTACATCAAGAGAATCAGGCTTCTAGGACCTGCGTAATCGTTTAGAAATTTAATCGACAAGAAAAGTAAATTAACTAACAGGTGTCCAAGTACAGGACTAATTTTAAAGCTTATTAAAATTTACTTCTTTAATTGAAAACTATCATTCAAGTCTGTTTATCGTACGATTGTAAATCAAAAGGCTTCTTTTGTTAATTTATCCTCTGTTATAAAGGATACAGTATATTTAATAATATTGAAGGTAATTCTCTTTTGAGCAGTTGTAATATGAATACAGGGCTAGATTGAAAAATATAATAAGCCTCTTCATCAATTGAAGACCATCATTCAAGCCTGTTAATCATACGATTGTAAATTAAAAGACTTGTTTTAATGATTTGTCTTCTGTCATAAAAGTATACTGTATAATTTATAATACTGAAGCTAATTCTGCTCCGTGGCCTGTCAGGGGACAGGCCACGGTGGAGGCATCTGCATCATTTTACATGGAATGTGATAAAAGATATTCTTTTATCACAGATTACAGAGAATACTTTGGTTAAGCTGTGATTGAAAGATTCCGTCCAATGCAGACACCAGCCGGGGACTATCAAGAATTTTAATTTTGGCTGCCTCTATGGGCTTGAGTTAAAAACTTAAGCCAGATAAACGGTTAACCAGACTTATCCCAGAGGGGCACGATAAACAGAGTGGCCTATTGGGGGACAGGCCACGGTAGGGATTTCCTTTGTTTTTTTGATTGAAATATTTTTTTAGCTTCAATCACTATTTATTTGCCCCCCTTCTCAATTTTTGACGAGCGTTCTATGGTTTCTTGTATATCATTCAAAATATTTAATGTATAAGTGATTTTATACTTGCAGCTAACGCTCTTTTGCTAAATCTTACATACAGAGTATCTTCCTGTTATTTCTGATACTCTATACACTTCATACAATAGATTCTATTACCGATTTTTCAATGTATTTTAAATAAGGTTGTGACGAATAATTGAGAATAGAATAATAAAAGCAACTATATTTTTTTACTAAATCCATTCGTGCTTCTGGAAATATAATTTCAATAGAACCATCATCTTGCTTTTTTTTCAATATCTGATAAATGAATTGTTTTTGGTTAGAAGTTATTTTATCCAAATTATCAAAATCAATATTATATGATTTGATAAAAAAACGTTCTATAGGCATTGAACATGAATAAAAAAATGGATTTCCCAAAATACCTAAATTATATATGCTATCTTTTTCTAGCTTCTTACTTAAAGGATCCATTTTAGCAACAAATAAGTTTAAATAGGTAGGCAAGTAAAATTCTCCATGTTTCATTACTTTGATGGCTTTTTTAAAATCCAATTCAAATCCAAATAAAACATTTTCCTTTACCTGTCTCGTATATCTCTTACAATGTTTGGTAGAATTTTTAGAATCAAAAGTAAATTCAACAAAAATATCTTTAACCAATTTCTCATAAAAGACGATTATGTTTTCAATATTAAATGCAGATCCTATTGTAAGAAATTTATCAGCTTCAGAGACATTTATCTTCTCGTAAAAATTTAAATGAGGCGCTGTATTGAATGCATGTTTATCAAAGAATTTTTGAATGCATTTTGCCAACAATATATTTTCATCATGATTGTATTTATTAAGAACAGCCGCAGGATAATAAGGTAGTTTTCCAAATAAGCTATTAATAAAACAGATTTCATTTTGAAAAAAAACATTTAAATCATCTACACGTAATCCTAAAGTGCCACTCTTAGGATTACGCAACATATCTTCCATCACTTCAATGCACTGGCTTTTATCAAAAAGAGTAACATTATTAAAATCGGGATTTATATAAAGCAACATAATTTCAAAATATGTATCCAAACATTCTTCAAGTAATTTTATGGAATCTTCATATAATTCTTTCTTATTCTTAGTAAGAGCTACTTCTATTGCTTTGATATCTAAATAATCCGGATTCATTTTTTTAAATAGTTTTTGCAAGTTACATATTTAAGCCGTTGAGAAATAATAAAATCTTCTTGAACTTTTGATCACCTTTGTTTTTATGCCTGAAGGATTTGGTAACTTGAAGAATTGATTGACCCGCTATAAATAAAATGTAACATTATCATAGCCATCATTTAATCACAAAAATCACAGTTCAGACAAAAAGATAGTCGGGAGCAATAGTTGATAAGGCAACTTGCTGCTCCATTGCCAGTCCCCCCCGACAGGTCACAATTTCCCTTCTGCTACCTTTCTATATATTGAGTTAAATTTTCTTCATCATATCTTTTATCCTATTTGTCAGTGATAAGATTAATTGCTACAGAAAGAGTGTCCTGTCAGGGGACAGGCCACGATGGAGCTGCTACAGCTCCTGACCAGGTATAATATTGATAACAACATTTCCCTTTTTACGGAATGATTCTACATAAGCATGTGCTTCTCTGATTTGCTCGAGTGTATATCTTCTGTCAATTACCGTGATAAGATTTCCGGTTTCAATCATTTCTTTTAAGGTCGACAGATCATCAGGCCTTGATTTCGGAGAATCCATGACAGTAGTAAACCTACCTCCCGGTTTTAATAAATGTCTGCATTCAGATTTAGAGGTTTTTCCTACCGCATCAAAAACAATATCGAAACGCGTTTCTGTTTTTAAAAAATCAGTTTGGGTATAATCAATAATGTGATGTGCACCAAGCTGCGAAACCAGACGGGTGTTTGCATTACTACATACTGCAGTAACCTCAGCCTTAAACGATTTTGCGATCTGCACAGCAAAAGTTCCCACACTTCCGGATGCGCCATATATCAGCACCTTATCATTGGCCTTGACATTGTTCTGTCGCAAGAAACGCAATGCAGTAAGTCCGCCAATCGGAACCGTAGCGGCCTCTTCAAATCTCATATTCGAAGGCATTAATGAAATCAATTCATTGGCCGGAAGGCATGCATACTCTGCATAGCCCCCAAATCTTAAACCACACGATGCAAAAACAGCATCGCCTCGCTTAAGCGATTGAACTTTTTTTCCGACCTCCTCCACAACTCCTGCCAATTCAAACCCGAGCACTTTCACTCTTCTGGGTTTGAACAATCCATTAAATACTCTTGCAAGAAACGGATCTGCCTTTCGCAAGCGCCAATCGCCTGCTGATACTGAAGTAGCATAAACTCTTATTAATACTTCATTTCCTTTAGGAATAGGTTTGTTAATGTCTTTTAACTCGAGAACATCAGGCGCTCCGTATTTTTCGTAAACAACCGCTTTCATTGTTAAAGTCTTATTAGTTTTTTATCAGTATTTTGAAGGAAAGAAGCATATAGAGCAATATATACACACTTCTAATCCTAATGTTGCCTCCCGTAAGTCATATAGAGGAGTTTCTATTATTTGCTTTGAGTGTCGGGTGTGGGTTTAAAGCCCTTTACAATGAGATATACGCCCAGTGAGAGCTCAAATACTGCTACAGGAACAGCAGTGAGCGCAATCAATGGGGCACGCTGTCCGATAAAATCAAACAATATAAGGAAGTCACCTGCTAAAAGTACCGGTCCTCCGATTATTCCGATAAGCGAAAGACTGCGCGGTACCAACCTCGACTGATATAGCAAGATGCCAAGCAATATGTCGTTTATGGCTGGCATGAGACTCTGCCCGATAAGAAAAATACGGTCATACATAATAACCAGTGTGCGGCTGGTGACCAATGCTTCAGTACCTGCTGACCTTTGGTGCAACGTCACCACCGTCAGAAGGAACATTACTCCAATGAAGATGGTCGTTGCTTCCAGTATGCGGAAGCTTACCAGACACAGTGCCATTCCTTCATTTTTCTTTCTGAGCACAGGGTAAAGTGCAACGGCAGAGCCGATACATGTGAACCCGACAATTAGTTCAAGGATGTTTCCAATAATCACAGCAGTGTCAGAACCAGAACTAAGTATATAGTTCTGAGCATGAATCTGATCGTAAAGAGCAAGCGTCGGAATCGAAACAAAAGTGAGCAGATAAAGGATGCCTGCAGTAAGTGAAGTTTTTCGAAGAGAACTTACCGGGGCTGGCATTGTCTGTTTAATCATGACTCCTGCTGCATTTAAATTCGCATTCATTTTTTTGTGGTTAAGATTTATTGAATTTCTTAATGTATTATGGTTGATAAAACCTTCACTGCTGTGAGGAGCCGAGACTTTTTAGTTTATTGCGAGCGGGTTTCTTTTCCACGGTTTTAAACCATACAGACTAAGGGTGAGGTATCTGTTATACATCTCTTTGTCGTGGGAGATATTAGTTAATCCGTAAGAATATCTCACATCCACGACATACTGCTTTTGTTTTATACGAAATGTATATCCTCCACCTACCTGAACACCTGCATCCAGGCGTTTAAAACCTCCATTTGAATTGCTAAAAGATAGTTTTTCGGCCGAATCATCTCTTTTTATTTTACCCGCAACATTGTAGGCAATAGAAGGGCCTGCATTCACATGGAATTTTCCAAAGTGAATTCGCGCCAGTACCGGGGATTCAATGGTGTATAATCTCAGGGTTTGTTCCTCGGTGGTCAAAGGATTATTGGATTTCAGTTTGCCGCCTTTCATTACAAAGTAAACTTCCGACACGACCGACAAGCGCGGAGTGATACCTGCCTGAAATGACGCACCTACCTGTGCCCCTGAAACAGATTTCTTGTAATCTGCTATAGCTCTGTTTGACTTACCATAGTTGAAGTTTGAACCGACGATATTTAATATAAAGTGGAAAGACGTTTGGGGACTCTTTGCCTCCTGGGCTTTTTCAGGTGTTACTTCAGTTGTCTGACTAAATAATTTTCCGGATAAGAAAATCAGACCTAGTACTATTCCCTTTGTTGCATTTTTATTCATATTTCCCTGTTTTTTGAACAAAGAAATAGAAATGGTTCTGGCCCAGAAATTTAATTATGCAAAAGCTGGAAGGATGTCTGCATGTTGCCGTTTTTGTTCTGCGAAATAAATGGCCAGATTATGCTCCGGTTTGGATGTGCTGATAGAAAGTTTCTTTATAGGTGTCAGAAATGGGTATCAATTGGTCGGCAACTTTAATCCGGCCACGTTCTATAGACTCTATTTTATTGAGGGCAACCATATATGATTTATGCACCCGACAAATCAGGCTTGAAGGAATCAGCTTTTCGAATTCACTGAAGTTTTGAAGAGTCATAATTTTCTTGTTGAGCGTATGAATTCTCCGATAATCTCTCATCCCTTCAATATATACGATTTCATTCAGCATAATCTTTTCCAAACGATTTTCGGTTTTCACAAAAATGAATTCCAGAGGAGGTTCTGAGCTACGAAAAGTCAGGTTCTCCTGAGCTTTGTTCACCGCCTGTAAAAAGCGATTGAATGTAAATGGCTTTAAAAGATAGTCGGTTATTTTCAATTCGTATCCTTTCAAAGCATATTCCTGGTAAGCAGTTGTAATAATAACCTGGCTGTTGATTTTTGTACTTTCAAGGAGCTCTATCCCGGAAAGCTCGTCCATATTAATATCAAGAAACAATACATCTGTCTTGTTGTTGTTCAGATAGGCTAGTCCCGTGAGCGCATTGTCGAAGGTGGCACTCAGCTGCAAAAAAGGTACTTTTTCTACAAAGCTTTTTACCTTCTCCAGAGCCAAGGGCTCATCTTCAATTATTACACAGGTATACTTATCCATTTTGAATAATCAGGTTTACTCGGTACAACTCATTGTCATTATTAACCTCTAACGTATGCTTATCCGGATATATAAGACTTAGTCTTTTCTTAATAAGTTCATTACCCAATCCTCCTGATATTTGCAGAACCGATTTTGAATCATATTTATTTTCGCAGGTGAGACGAATAGATTCATCATCAATATTAATCTTAATCGTAATGGCATTTTCCATTTTCTTATTTGTAGTATGCTTGAAGGCATTCTCAATGAATGGAATAAAGATCATGGGGGCTATTAATCTGTCACCAATATTACCTGTTACCGAAAAATAAACATAGGTCTCATTGGCAGTCCTTATCTTTTGAAGTGCGATATATTTTTCCAGATATTCAATTTCCTTCAAAAGCAGGATTTCATTTGCCCGTGTTTCGTAAAGTACGAATCGAATGATATCCGATAGCTTATTTAAATAATCAGAAGCCAAAACGGCATCTCTTAAAATTAATGAGTCAATATTATTAATTGTATTAAACAAGAGATGAGGGTCAAATTGCTTCTTTATCAGCATCATCTCCATTTCGTGGTTCTTTTCCCTCAAAATTTCCTTGAGCTTTATTTCATTATACCAGGTGATGAATCCCTTCATGACGAGTGCAACCCCTCCGCTTAACAAGCCGATAGTGGTCATCACCAATATTGCCTGAGGTGCAGTAGATCTGCCATTTTTACCTCCCTCATCCATATCAATTATTCGGCCTGATTCTATAAAAAAGCGCAGTAAAATATATGCCAGGATGGCTACTACTAGTGAAATAAGTATTCCTATGAATATGGATTGAAATATCTTTTTCTTTTGAAGATATTTTGCAAACAAAAGAAAATAATAAGAATAAAAGGATCCGACAGAAGGAATAAATGCAAATAGCAAAATGGTGTTTAAAGCATTCATCACACGGGATATATCATGGTTGCTTCTATAGTATAAAGCCAAAGCGATAAATACCAGCAGGAAATAGCAAGCCCAGAAGCCTACATGAAGCAAAAAGACGAATGTTTTTTTCACAACTAAATATACCAATTAAAAAGCCCAAAGACAACAAAGTAATTGCGAACATTGGTAATCCTCCTATCTTGTAGAACCTAACTAAAAAAGTGTTTAAAAGACAGATTTTAAATACTTTACCAGTAATACTAATCCTAATCCGTGGCCTGTCCCCTGACAGGCCACAATTTTCCTTCTGCTTAACCTTTCTATATATTGAGTTAATTTTTCTTCATCATATCTTTTATCCTATTTGTCAGAGATAAGATTAATTGCTACAGAAAGAGTGGCCTGTCAGGGGACAGGCCACGGTGTAGATAGACGGGGAATATTTTTGTTTACCACTGCAACACCTATCCAAATTCATCGATTCAACTTTTATTAATGCATATTGAAATGTCAGAAGTTAAGAAGATTTTCGTTACTCTTTTTGTATATTAACAGGGTTTTAGTTTTTGTTTAGGCAAATGAAAGATAAAAATCAGACACTGATAGCGGAGATAAATAAGGCTGAACATGCCTTGATGATTCACCTGGAAAATCTCAACAGCGATATATTAATTTCCTGCATCAACCTGGTTGAAAAACGAATAGCACTGGAGCTGTTCCTGGATATGGAGAATAAATTATTTTTAGAAGAAAATCCCTTCCTATTTAACAAATGCTGCGAACTGATTAATAAGGGTGGAAGCGTATTTTTAATAAAAAACAATACAACTACAAAAAACTGGAAGTGCCTGATCGATTTTAGAGAATTTATTTATTATGCTACTGAAGATGGTCAAACCATTCATGAAACAGATCAAGATACTCTTGTTTTTCAAAATGCTCTAATTGATTTTCAAAGAAAAAGACAAGAAGGAAAACCTTATTTAATAGGAAAAGGAGATATAAAAATAAGGATTAACATATCTGAACCCTTAATCTTGAAAGGTGATACTGTAGAAGTGAATTGGGAAGTTGATGGTGCCTTCAAGGTTATTGTCCAGGGACTTGGAGAGGTAGAAGCTTATGGTAGAAAAAAAATCAAACTTGAACAAGATACTATCATTAAAATTGGCGCTTCCAATAAATATCAATTTCAATTTAAAGCAATACAGGTAAAAGTATCGGAAGCTGATCCGGAAATTACTTATGATATAGGGTACATCAGTGAAGGCACGAGGCAATACAACAGTCTGGTCAATTCGGATCTTCATCCACATGTATATGGCGTATCTAAAGGGAATCAGGTAAAACTGACATGGAATTTACCTAAGGCTTCTCAAGTGAAAATTCTCCCTTTTGATAAATCAGAAACTGTAGGAGAATTTACTTTTATTCCATCCTCCTCGCTTCAAATAGAAATAAAAGCGGTGATCTTTAACAAGACCTTTAACAGGAAAATTCAAATCCTGGTATTTCCCATCCCTCTGCTTAAAGAAAATTTAATATCAGTTACCTCTCTGGAAACAAAAAAATATGCAGTTTCTATTCCGCTTCTGCTTAATGAAAAAACAGAACATTTTCCTGCATTCAAAAAACAAGAGTACCTTAATCTTAGAAAAAAAATATTTAAGGAACATTCCTACTTCAGTGATGAAAAAATCAACTTAAAAACTTTAAAGGAAGGTCTATTTAATTTTTTAAAAGAGAAATATTCTCCTAGAATGGGGATAATTAAAGCTATTCAATCAATACAATCTTATTATGAGCAACCTAAATCAAACAGAAGAAACACCAAAGATTCTCTTTAGTCCATTGCAAAATTTTTTTATATTTTGTTCGGCTGCAGACAAAAACATTCTTCAGCGTTGTCCTGCATCAGAGCATAATAAATATGCAAGCATCGGTGCAACTGTTTTTTTTACCGGAGTGCTGGCTTCTTTATCAGGTGGATATGCCTTGTATACGGTATTTGATAATATTGTTCTCGCTATTGTATTGGGTTTGTTCTGGGGTAGTCTTGTTTTTAACCTCGATAGATTTATTGTTTCTACCATTAAAAAAAGCGAGGGCAAATACGGGCAACTAAAACAAGTTACTCCCAGATTATTGCTGGCTATATTCCTGGCCATTGTCATTTCAAAACCGTTGGAGCTTAAAATTTTTGAGCAGGAGATAAATGAACAAATGCATTATACAGGAATGAAGAAAACCGAAGAAATGGATCTTTTGTATGAGCAAAAAATAAAAGTAAAGTCAGAAGCCATAGAATTATTGAATGCTAAGACGGAGGAACGTTTTCAACAAAGAGAAAAATATTATGCAGATTATAAGTGCGAATGCGAAGGATCTTGCGGTACCGGCGCTAAAGGCGTAGGTTCCGAATGCAAGCGCAAACAGGATAAATACATAAAATCTGACAAAGAATACCAGGAACTGAAAGCTCAGAATGATAGTCGTATCAGTTTAATTAATCAGGAAGTTCAGGCACTGAAAAATGACAAGGTAAAATTCAAGGAAGAACTGAAAACTAATTTTGCAAAAGGATTAATGGCGCGTCTGAATGCGCTGAATGAGCTGCCTTTAGGTCCGTCGCTGGCCATTGTTCTATTGTTAATTGCCATAGAAATTGCACCTATTTTTGCCAAATTATTGTCTCCCTTCGGACCATATGATCATCTCCTGAAAACCATTGAATATGATTATGAAATTGATGAAATTTCTTCTATTAGCTTAAGAAATCAAAAGCTCAACAACCACCTTACTCTGATTGCTAGTATGGAGCAGGAAAAGGTAGGCCAGGAAATTTTAAATAATAAAGAGACGCTTCATCTGATTGAGCTGGCGCACCAGGAATTGATAAAGGAACAACTGGATATATGGGTAGAGCAGGAAAAAATAAAGCTGAGACAAAACGCTTTAAATGATTATAAGGTTAATTTATAAAAGAATAAATAACTGATTTTCATTATTTGCAGTGGTTGATATTCTTTTCATTTTCATGAATTGCCGTGGTTGTACCTTTTCGGCCAACCACCTACCAGTTAACTGATATAATTTATTTGAGTCATTTAAAGTATTTAATTTAAACAAAAATGTAATCTATAGGTTAGGCTGGCACAATTTGGTTTCATTGTTATGTTAACTTTTACTGATAAAGGATTCAATGCGGCCATAATTATCGATAATTTTTAAACCTTTTTAAAAGACTATCAATTCCAATAAAGAAGGTTGAAAATGGTACAACGTTTACTAACATTCTTTAAACAATAATAAGATTATAATATAAGTTAAGTTTAATTAAGGAAAGTAAATCATAATTATGGAAAGCACCTACATCGTTCCGGCGCAGACACGAATAGGACATGTGCATTTAAAAGTTTCAGATTTGCGCCGATCACTTGAGTTTTATTGTGACCTATTAGGATTTCAGGTGACAACAATGTACGGAAAAGAAGCTGCATTCATCTCCGCCGGAGGTTATCATCATCATATAGGATTGAATACATGGTATAGCGAAGGTGCTCCACCTGCACC
Source organism: Sporocytophaga myxococcoides DSM 11118 (assembly GCF_000426725.1). Lineage (NCBI taxonomy): Bacteria > Pseudomonadati > Bacteroidota > Cytophagia > Cytophagales > Cytophagaceae > Sporocytophaga > Sporocytophaga myxococcoides. The sequence continues at coordinate 38,411 of NZ_AUFX01000019.1, forward strand.
AATAAATTCTGCAGGGTTATTTCATATTGCAATAATTTATCCATCAAGAAATGACCTTGCTATTATATTCGAGAGACTTCTAAAAGCCGATTACCCTTTAACTGGCGCGAGTGATCATGGCGTATCAGAAGCCTTATATCTCAATGATCCTGATCGCAATGGCCTGGAACTATATTGGGATAGACCGAAAGAGCTATGGCCTCAAAAAGCAGATGGTTCGCTGGATATGTATACAAGGCATCTTGATCTGAATGATTTATTATCTGAAATTATAAAGGCAGGTTAAAAAGACAGTTAAAATCAATGCCATGCATAACCGATTTACTACCTGCTACACCATCTCTTAGATTTACATTTCTTTCTTGTCCAATACATTCTAACTATTATTTGCTTATCAACCCAGGATGTAGTTGAATCTGTAAGTATGGGCATGAGATCTTGTTTTCCTGCCTTGAATGCATGATTTGCTCCTTCAATTGTTATGAGGGTTGCTAAATGAAGGGAAGCGCACACTTTCTCTATCAGTTCATTGGATGCCAATGTATCTTTAGTACCCTGCAAAAAAAGCATTGGTACTACTATACTCTTTAGATGTTCTGCTCTTTCTACAGAAGGCTTTCCAGGTTGATGAAGCGGAAATCCCAAAAAAATAATTCCTTTTACATCAGCTGCCGGCTGCGTTGCCAAATATTGTGAACTCATTCTTCCTCCAAAAGATTTGCCCGAAACAAACACCGGAAGAGATGGGAATAATTCATGGGCTTTTTTTATCGCCACTTCAATCGTTTTGTGAGCTAAAGCAGGAGAATCAGGTCTTCTTTTTTGATTTTCCATAAATGGAAAATTGAATCGAAGTGTCGCAATTTTTTTTTCGGCAAGTGATTTTGAAATCGACACCATGAATTCATGATTCATTCCAGCACCTGCTCCATGCGCCAATGTCATTATACAGATTGGATTATCAGGAGTAATCAGCTCCGCAGAAACTTTTCCAATTTCTGGAGAAACAGCCAATGATAGCGATCTCGTTTTCATAATTAAAATAAAAGTGCAAGTTAGAGATAATTTAACTTCCTAAAAGCACAATTTAAATCAGTCCCGATATTAATTTAAGTTATCGAACAACTGAGATTGTCCACCTACCCAACCTATGCCATTATAGCCGTCAACTCAACAGAATCTTTCCTTTGTCAATCTGAGCCCTCGAAGAAGGCTGACCTTTCAAGATGAATAGAATTAAGCTATCTAAAAGAATGGTGGTTTAAATAACAAATTATTCTGTAATTATCAGATTCTTCGCAGGGCTCAGGATGAACAAAATGGTGTCTGCACCTGCATGGGAATGTCCCAAAGCAAAAAGCCTCCAGAGCCCCAAAGCCAGACAGTCACCCAAAAAAGCCTTAAAGAGCAAAAGCCGGGTCAGTCCCTGCTTCATAAAAACAATCATATAGGCGAATGCTCGATCATATACATCATAGTCTATCATTTAATCAAAAAAATCACAGTTCAGACAATAAATCCTCCCCGGCTCCTATTTGGGTATAGTAAAATAAAAACTACTACCTTTTCCCAATTCGCTTTCTACCCATACTCTTCCCCCATTAGACTCTACAATCTCTTTTACAATAGAAAGCCCGATACCATGACTCTCTATTTTTTCTTTTTTATGAGCAACCTCAAACGGTTCAAATATTTTTAGCAATTTATCTTCTGAGATACCTGAACCATTATCACGGACACTTATCTGATAATAGTTATCCTTTTCAACCGACCCTATTTTAATATCCGGGTTTTCTTTGTCCATATATTTGATCGCATTCCCTATAAGATTCTGAATAATCTGCTTCAGAGATGTCCTGTTATAATTAACTATAGGCAAAGTATATGAAATATGAATATGAAAATAAGAAGGGGGATTTAAGGTAGTTAGGACATCCTGGCAGAGGTTCAAAAGATTGATAGGTTCTTTGATCTGCTTTTGCTTTTTTGCCGTCTTCAAAACATCTTCAATGATGTTTTTCATATCTTTTACCTTTCTGACAACCATATCCAGCATTTTTATTCCTTCCTCACTCAAAGGTCCGGATTGACAATCTTCCTTAATAAAAGGGACTAATCCTTCAATGACAGAAAGGGGTGCTTTAAGATCATGAGAAATGATATAGGCATATTTATCCAGAGAATCATTCAACTTTTTCAGATTATCAATGCTAATTGACAATTCTTTAGTCCTTTCATTTACACGGCTTTCAAGTTTTGCATTGAGATTCTTTAATTGTTCGAGCATCTTTACTCTTTCTGTGATGTCCTGAACAAACCCGGTGACTTTTACGACTCGATTATTTTCATTCTTAATTACCCTGGCTTTTCCATAACTAACTCCAACTGTGGAATCTTTTCTGATAAACTTAAACTGATATTCAAATGCATCCTCCTTAAAGATCCGTTCGTTAAATAATCTTTTAGCATATTCTTTATCATCAGGATGAATTATCTTCAACTGATTCTCCACTGTAAGCTCGAATTCATCGGGTTCGTAACCATAGATCCTGTATAAATTTTCTGACCAGGTGTTTTTTCCATTTTCAATATTGAATTCATAGCTCCCAAGATTAGCCATTTCAGCTGCTATGCTCAAAAGAATTTCTCTTTTCTCGATTTCAAGTTTGCTTCTTTTCCATTCGGAAATATCAAGGATTGTTCCTATCATTTTAATTGGTTCTCCCTTATTGCCATAAAATACCTTTCCTCTCGACCAGACATATTTAATGATATTCTTAGGACATAAAATGGCATATTCTATATTGTAAGGCTTCCGATCAAAAATTGCATTCCTGATAGCTTGGTTAGCCTTATCTCTATCATCCGGATGAATATATTCCTCAAGGGGGTGTCTTTCCAATGCCAAATTTTCTGTGTTTTTGATGGGAATGGAACAAAGTACTTCCGAGATTTCAGGAGTTAAGGTCAATGTCTTGTTCAGAAAATTCCATTCATAACTGCCAATTTTACCCAGGGTCTCCGATTGAAGAAATATTGACTGAAGATTTTCCATTTGAATATTAGACTCCTTTTGTTGAGTAATGTCATCAAATGTAGCGAGCAGTTCATTATCGTTTATTTTTACAACTTTGTTCTTATACCATACATTGAGGCCTTGGAATCCATAATATAAATCAGTGTTAAATGACTCTCCGGTTTCGACTACTTTTACTTGTAAATCGAATAGCCCTACATCTTTTACATAGGGATATTCTTCCGCCCATCTTTTTCCTATAAGATCTGTTCTTGACTTGCCAAGTAAACTTTCAGCCCATCGATTTACAAGGACAAATTCAAAATCTTTAATTTGCTCAGAAGAATCTCTTATTACTTTTAATAATATAATTCCTTGCTCCACCGACTCAAATACTGTAGAAAACATCGTGTCTGATTTTGCGATTTTCTCTTGAAGACTTTTAGCCATCACATTGATCGAATGTGCCAAATTGCCAATCTCACTTTTTGATTTTATTCCGGATAGTTGAGAAAAATCGCATTGGGCAAATTTATCAGCAGTGTAGGTAAGTTCTTCAATAGGTTTCACGATCGAACTTCCTATAAAATAGGCAATGACTATGGCAATAGTGATCACAATCCCATTAAATAAGAGCAAACGATTCCTCAATATAGTAATCGGAACCATTGCCTCCTTATAGTCAAATTCAGTTACCATTCCCCATCTGGTCTCCGGAAAATAGTTTAATGCGGCAAGTACATCATTTCCATTGTAGTCCTTGCAACGAATCAAAGTATCTCTTTTTGCATTTATAATTTCTCCCATGGAGGTGGAAGAATCATTAGCAGGAATAGATTTTTTTAATGCGGCATTTTTATTAAAGCGAAGTGAATTGAGAAATACAATTGAATCCCCATATTGCTTTCCCAGATAGGTTTCACCTGTTTTCCCTAAGCCGGTATAATCATTGGTTAAAGAGAGGATTTCTTCAGCACTTCTCGACATTATCAACACTCCAATAATTCTATTCTCAAAATATATTGGGGAGGATAAAAATATACGCAGTTCATTTTCCTTGTTATAATGTAAGTCATCCAAAAATTTTCTTCCCGAAGCAGGAACTCTAAAGCTTTCATAAGAAGACCAGTTCTTTCCAATTACTGACGGAACCGTGGAAGCAACAACTTGACCATCTTTGGACAATACATAACCTTCTTTAAAACTTTTAATGGACTGCTTATATTTATTTAATACATTAGAAATTTCAAACCTATTCTCATTGCTCGGATCATTAAGATAATTATATAGGCCATTAACTATGAGTGGATTGCTGGCAGGATAACTAATAAGCTCTTTCCTGGATTTAATAATGGATTGTATCCTGATCTTTTTTGTTTTGGAAATTGATCTTAAATGATTTTCAATGTAGGAACGTAAGACTAACTGTTGATTGTGATAAAACAGAAGGCTGATTGTAGAAGAAATTATAATGATTATTAATAAAAATAACAGAATTAACTGATACTTTAACTTCATATATTAATTCTCCTTTAATTCAATTGTCACAAGCGATATCAAATAACTCGCTCAAACTTATGTTGTTATAAATGATTTGCTAAATTTATCCTATAAGGAGAGGCTGTTCATCTAAAATTTAAAAGTACAAAAATGTTCAGCTCCCCTCTCCTGGGAAGCCAGAAAGCCACCTAAAAAGCCTTAAAAAGTAAAAGCCTGGTCAATCCCGCCTTTTTAATCAAAACCATCACATAGGAAAATTCCCTCTCTATGTACATCATAGTCTCTCATTTAATCATGTAAACCAAAGTTCAGACAATGGCGATTGAATTGCTACTTCAAATCTTAATAAAGGACAGATAGATTTTGAATCCATCTGTCCTGCATAGATTGTAAATTTTCAATTTAAAAACCTCTATTGCTTTAAAATTTTACTAACATAAACCTTATCTCCCGTTTTAAGCATAAGCACATAAACACCTCCGGGAAGACGACTTATATCTATAGTTTTACTAAATAAACCAGACAAGTTTTCCTCTTTTATATAAAATACCTCTATGCCATATGAACTTGTAAGAATTATCTCAACACCTGCCGCTTGATCTATACTCTTAGTTATCGTTAAAAAATCTTCTGTAGGATTCGGGTAGACGAAGAATGATTCTACTTCTTCAGGTTCATCTAATGTACTAAATCCTGTTCGTGCAATATTTGTAGAAGGATATAACTGGCTTTGTGAAGATTCATTAATACTAAAAGACTTACTTGTTTTATTATTAACTTCATTACTCTCTTTTATTCTATTAATATCATCTACCCAGGCTTCAACCGTATGGTTTCCACTAGTAGCTAACCAAGTACTGCTTTTTAAAGGACCGCCATTTGCTGTAAGCGTAACAGATGCGCCTGCAGCCATTGAACTGATATGCGTATCACTCCAGTTCACAACCTTGCCATCTACAGTAAATCTTACCCCATGAATAACTCCGGCATTTGTAGATACTATGCCTTGATTTTTTATTGTTGCTTTAAATGCAATTTGATCACCGGGTAACGGAGAAACTGGTAGCCACGAAATATCAGTAACTATCAAATCAGGATAAGCAGATGTTATAGTTATCTTGGAAGAAATACTCGAAGCCCCCTGATTGTCTGTTGCCTTAGCTGTAATATCATATATGCCGGAAGCGACATTGCTCCAAACATAATTGTAAGGAGAGGTGGTATCTGAACCCAACAAAGTACTACCGTTGTAAAATTCTACCTTGGAAATTATTCCATCTATATCGCTGGCAAAAGCGGTAATAGTAAAGGTGGCAGGTGCGCTAAATGCAGCATTATTTGTAGGTGAGGCAATATTAACAGATGGAGCCTGATTAACATTTATATTTATAGCAGTTGAAGTTGTTACAGAGCCATAGTTGTCTATAGCTTTAACAGTAATGGAATATTTCCCCGCTGCAACATTTGTCCATGAATAATTGTAAGGAGCAATAACAGAAGACCCAAGCAAAGTACTCCCGTTAAAAAATTCCACTTTTGATATACTACCATCAGAATCAGTGGCATCAGCTGAAATTACAATACTTGCCGGAGCATTATAAGTAGTATTATTTGAAGGGTTGGTAATTGAAACTACGGGAGCCCTGTTTATATTTAAAGATTCATTGTATTTATTATTGTTTTCATTACTTTCCTTTATTTTGTTATTATCATCCACCCAGGCTTCAACTGTATAGTTACCGCTTGTAGCTAACCAGGTACTCTTATTCAAAGGCCCACCGTTAGCCGAAAGAGTAATGGAAGCGCCTGGAGCAATGGATTTGGTATAAGTATCACTCCAATTAACGGTAGTACCATTAACTGAAAATTTTACACCATGAATAATGCCACTACTGGTTCCAACAATACCTTGATTTTTAATAGTAGCTTTTAAATTGACCTCCTGTCCAGGCAAAGGATTGGAAGGTGACCAGGAAATATCTGTGACCACTAAATCGGGAGCAGCAGCAGGCAGGGAACTGACAGCACGATAGGAATAATCCTGACTTACCTGTTTAAGTTTCACCTGTCGTTCCTTTGCCGCTGGAATGCTTGCTATTGTCAGATCACCACGTTTTGCGGTGAGGCCGATTAAACCAGTTCCGATTGGAACCAGTTTTGCCAGACTATCCTCAAGAATAGTCATGCCAGCTGGAACATTATTATATGTAACAATTCGGCCACCTATGTCAAGCGTTACTGTATTATTAGGTTCAGTAAAAAAACAAACGACCCCTACAGTATTTTTTTCTGGTGTTCCTCCATCCAGTTTCATGAATTTAGTTTGTCCGGAGCTGTATGTAACAGTTGTGGTCGGTTCATTATCCGTAGGCTGTATCCTATGTGTTAAATAAACTGCATCTCTGACGATTTTGGGATATGCTCCCGTTTTATATCTAATCATGAAATAAAGGTTAAGATCTAGCCAAACCCAACCATGATTTTGTGAGGGAGCGACATGAGCTCCTTCAGCAAAGTCTGACCATGTTGGAATTTGAACAATATCTGCTGTAGGGTGCAAAGGGATATTGTTGGCATCCACAGCGTTATCGCCAATAGCATTGATCCAAGATTCTTTTAACTGACGTATATGATGACGTTCCCAAAACCTTCCATCATTAGGTCTTTCATCCCCTACCGATACAGGAGCCATGTATTTTTGGGTCGACCATTTAGCTGTGGTCTTAATTTTGTAATACATACGGCGGTTCGATGATGTTTCTCCTGAAGTGTTGGTTGGATCACGGTCTCCCCAACGAGATGCTGCTGCAGAGATTGAGCCTAAGGAAGGATGCGTTTCAGAACCTAACCAGTCTCTTGTATAGCATGGCCAGAATTCTGTTGGAATTCCATGTCCTGTTCTAAGTCTATCCAAAACCGCTGTCCAGAATTGTAGGGGAGAAACAGGGTCTGTCCCTGCAATCTTATTACGATATGCAGGAGCAACTTCCGGAGCAAAGGGGGCTAGCACCAGCTTCCCTTCTCGTTTGTATATAGTTGCCGGATATTTATCATTAAGATATTTTATAGCATCAGCCAATGTTGTTGAATTTGTTGTTGCTGATGTAGATCCATCTGGCATAATCATGATCTTAAAGTCAACATTATCCTGCCTTATAACTTCTTCAACAGCCTCCATTAATTCTAGCATTTGAGCCCATCTCTGAGGCATATCAGTAACACTTTGAGGAACCTGCAGGATATCTGGTACAAATCCATCAAGGCCTGCAGTAATAGCATCCCGAACCTCCCCCATCTTATATTGTATGGCATAAGTTAAAGTCAAACCCTCTTTCGTTGGACTTGGAATATTGGCCAAAACACCATAACGTTTTAGATGCCTGTCCCGAACCAGGCCGCCATAAATGTTATGATTAGTTGTACCTTCCATTCCTCCAGGTGGCAGCCACTTTTGGTACCAATATTCAGTAGGATCAACCGGAGTACCATCATCGTTTAATTCTGATGATTTATTACTTGCACTAATTGGAAAAGTAAAGAAATAATGCGCGAATACTGCACGAGATCCTGAAGTAAGTGTCGCACGTGTCGGCATATCAAATGGTAAATTTGGTGTGACAATGAGTGGTTCATTTACCTGTGCACATAACTTCGTGACGGTAATTGCCAACATAAAATACATTACGTAGATTTTTTTCATACTAATTAGATTAAAATTTTAAAGCGTTAAAATTATTATCCTATGATTATTGTTTCACTATTTTACTAACATAAACCTTGTCTTGATAGCTCTCTTATATAATCAATATAAGAATATTTTTATTATATAATTTATGTTTTAATTCCCTTCATTAAGTTAATGACTAGATAAGTTTATAATATATCTCATTATTTTAGTTTTGTCAATTTTCTATTTGATGAGAATAGTAACAAAAGAATTAAGGGCTGTGAGGAAATTTTAGTAATTTCCTCACAGCCCCATCCTATAAGCCACGGAGAGCTAAAGCATTAATCTATTTTATTATTAACCACTTCCCCTGCCTTTAAGTCTGTGACTTAGACTGCTGCCCAAAATGAGAGCTTCTTTATTAACTTTCGGTTTGTATAATGAACATATACATGAGTGTTATATGAGCCTTATAAGACATTACATAAGTAGTAGTTACAACATATATAACTGACTTAACGACTTCCCCTCACGGTGTCTAACACTTTTGAAAGTTACCAGTGACCTTATATCTCAGTATCAATTGAACGAAGTGTCGGATCGAAAGATCCGACACCACGGAAATTTTTACTTGCAATAAATTTCACTTAGCTTTAGTTCTACACTCTTTTTGAACCATCCTCTACATTCCCCGCAGATATTGAGAAGTAGCCAGTTCAGGTATATCTCTCATATACCCTCACGTATAGCTTCCGTATAGTTCACGCATACATTAGCCATATACAGCCATGCCTGACATTACTGATATCCTCTTCTCGGCCGGTGTCTGTACCGGACGGAAGCTTTCCATAACCACTTAATGTTCTCTGCAACCTTTTCTTTCTTTTTACAGAAGAATGATTAAAACAAATTTTCGAACTTCAATATTCAATTCTGAAGGGATTGAATATTTATAGGAAAATGGTGTAGAGCTGATGCGACCCCGATTGGGGTCGTATTATAGTTACCGAATATTATCTATAAACATTTGACCTCTTCGAGGTCTTACCTCCTAAGCTATCCCGAGAATGCTTATTCTGAAGGCTGGCGTGCTTTTGCAATGTGTGCAATTTATGTTAGAGGGATTAATTAATACAGTTTAAAAACATATAGATAATGCGTATTCGCATTTGTAATGCAAAAGTAAAGCTGCAAACAAGAATTTCCATTACTTGGAAGGTGATCAAAATATTCTTTCATCACAGATTACAGAGAATATTTTGAATAAGCAGTGATTGAAAGATTCCGTCCGGAGCAGACAACGGCCGGGGAATCAGATAATAAATGAGATTGTAGGATTACCGTCAGTCCTTTCAATAGAGAAAGGTCTTTTAAAAAATATCAGGATACCTCAAAAGGTACTTTATGACCTTATAAAAAATAAAAAGGGGAAGCTGCTTTTATAAAGAGAACCTCCCCTATTTATATATTATTTATTCTTTAACAAGTTTCTCAACTTTTACACCAGATGCAGTCTTTATTTTCAATGCATAGACACCATTTTCAAGAGCACTAACATCAACCATATTTTCTGAAACTCCAAGAGATTTGACAGCTCCTGCTGCAGAAACAGCTTCTACTGACACAATCGTTTCAGATGATTTTACGTTAACCACCTCTCCATTGACAGGATTAGGATATAACGATATTGAAGAAGTGCTGGCATCCATTCCGTCTTCAGCTTCTGTCAAAGTTCTCCAGCTACCAGACTGGTAAACATAATAGAAAGGCAGTCTGAAAACAGCTCCTTCACTAGGAACATTTGTGCTCACATTATTGGTGTATGGAGCTCCACCAAGAACATTGTCGCTGTCTATCGCTACACTATATCCCAGGCCAGAAACGCTTAGAGAAGCATTATTTCCTATATACAAGTGTCCTTTGAACTGATAACCGTCAGTATACAGATATACTTTACCTTCATTTGGTCTCACGCCTCCCTGAGCTGGATAAGGTGCACCTACTACCGCTCTGTTAAACTGAATAGCCACAGAATATCCAAACTGATCTGAGTTATAAGGACCAGCCGAAGCAGGTGGATTTAGGGTGTTTGTCAATTGCCAAACGCTTCCGTTTCTGGTTAAAATGGCAGCTTTTCTAGCCTCCGGGTCTCCGACTATAAGCAGGCCATCTGTAATATCTACATCATATCCGAATCTGGAAAGATATACAGTGTTTCCCCAGGCATCAGTGGCGGGCTGACCCCAGGCAGGTAAATTAGGTTGATAAATCTGCTCCTGTACCCAGACATCATTTACCTGTTTATAAATATAAACTTTCTTAATCCCCGGAGCACCTACTACCATGCGGTCACCTCTTATAGCAACAGAATATCCGAAATCTGCATCAGCAGGAAGTCCTGAAGGTGTGATTTTTTGACTTCTCACCCATGAGCTACCTGATTCTTTCCAGACTTCAATATACCCTCCATGTGATGTGTTGTAAGTGTTAGGAGCACCAATTACCAACCAGTTATTGTGCACATCAAGAGCTCTCCCGAATTCATCATACTGACCGGGAGTATGAGCGGTAAGAATGGTGTTGAAATTGTTTTGATACTGTCCGTTTACACTTTTTGCCAGATAGACTGTTCCGGTGTAGCTGTTGATCTTTGGTGCACCTACTACGATCCAGTTACTGCTCATAGAATGAGCATATCCAAATCCGCTGTATTGAGGACCAACCGCCTCAAATTTGTGAGTGGCATTTTGAAATAAATGTATCCTGTCCCTGAATTCGGTACCAATAATTGAATGACCGTTAAACTCAGTAACTGAAGATCCGAAATAAACGTGCTGATTCGGATTGGGGAATTGTAAACGAGTAGCTACCTGAGCTTCAGTAAATAAGGTTGCAAAAAGCATTGTCACAACCAATAGCGGTTTTCTTAAAATTTTTTTCATAGTTGTTGATAGATTTTTCTGCAAAAAATAAAATATAACATTCAGTTATTCAGCAGATTAACAAACAAGCCTTATCAATTTAGGAATGACAGTAAATTTCAAACGAACGGTAACTCTAATGGAGGAAAAATCTAAAAATCAGCAATTTATGATTGATGAAAGGGCTAAGATATTAAAAATAGATTTGTATACAGCATAATTGTATTTTTTAAATGAGGTTTTCCCATATCTCTTCCAGTAGCTTATATATCTCTTGCTCAAACTGTTGCTCCTCCAGATACCGGTCTAGAAAAAGAACTTATCAAGCTTATTTTCAATTACTTACAACTTTGTTTAAAATTAATCTAAATAAAAATTGACTTAAGTTAACCTGGATTGTAGTTTTGCAGGCAATTAGGAATAGTATTAAAAACAGACATATGCCTGTTTCTTTATAGTAAAGCTTTCTTATGTACTGTTTTACAAATTATTCTTACAAAACTTATGTCTTTTCAAAGATTTGAAGACTTAAGAAATCATTATTAAATACTGCTAAGATGTACATCGTATCAATAATAGAGGGATTGACGAGGTATCGTTAACACAACATTTTTAGCAGCAATTTTTCAATTTGAATAGTTTCTGATTAAATCAATATGAATTACAAGTTAATTGTAACACTATCATTACTGTTGTTGGTTTCAAAAGGACTTATAGCACAAGTGGAGGGTTTGCATACTATCACTGGGACAGTTAAAGACGAATCAGGAACACCATTACCATATATACAGATATCAATTGACTCCATCAACAAAGCAGCCTTCACCGATATTGATGGTGCCTTTGAATTTAAGGATATCCCTTCCGGTACTTATAAAATAACAGCCCAATTACTAGGCTATGTGACAATTACAAAAACAGTAGAGGTTCCGTCCAAGAAACTGGTTTTTATATTAAAAGAAGACTCGCACGAACTAAAAGAAGTAACTATCTCTGGCAAATCACAAGCAAGGCAAATCGAAGAGTCTGCTCAGGCTGCAAAGGTAATTGAAACCAAAGAAGACAAACAAAAAACTGCAGATCTGGGAGAAGTATTGGCACGTGCAGAAGGTGTAAGTGTTCAAAGAGCTGGTGGACTAGGTTCTAATATGCGTTTCTCACTCAATGGCCTCACAGATGATCAGGTTCGGTTTTTCTTAAATGGAATCCCAATGGAATTTTCTCCATATTCTCTGGGACTGGCAAACATTCCTGTAAACTTAGTCAGTGGAATAGTAATCTATAAAGGAGTACTACCCATTCAATTTGGTGCAGATGCTTTAGGTGGTGGTGTCAATGTAGTTACCAATCCTGTAAAACTAGGATTGCATGGTGATCTGTCTTATCAATATGGATCATTCAAAACCCATAGAACTACCATGTCAATATCCCATGGGCATAAAAACTTTTTTGTTATTGCTAACGGATTCTACGATTATTCTGCAAATAATTATAAAGTGGATGTACAAGTGCCCAAACAATCCGGGAAATTGGAAAATGCTACAGTCAGACGTTTTCATGACGATTATAAGGCACATGGATCCAATGTAACTTTTGGCATCAGGAATAAAAAAATTATCGAAGAACTTTCTGCTACTTTATTTTACAACAACTTATATAAAGAAGTACAACATAACAATGTTATGAGTGGGGCTCCTTTCGGACATGTGTACAGACAAAGTAAAAACATCGGGGCCTATTTAACCTCTGACCTAAAACTAAATCACAAATTAAATACAAAAAACGCTTTGGGTTATTGCAAGGTTGAAAGGGAATTTACAGATACATCAGCTTACATTTATAATTGGTATGGAGAGGTGGTAACCAGAAGAAACAATTCTAATTCAGGTGAAATCGGAGGCAACCGAAAAAGCCGGATATTTTTGTGGGACAATAACTTTTTCTGGCGAAGTATTACCTCCTATCAATTGAATGATGCAGCGTTGCTGGCTCTAAGTATAGCTCCGACTTATAGCAACCGCACGGGAGATGAAAAATATTCAGGAACATGGGATCCGGCAACTTCAAGAAGTAAACTGCTTACCTTGGTCAATAGTCTTGCGCTCACCTATACAAAACCAAAATGGGAAAACTACATATTTATAAAACATTACTTACAACAAGGACAGTCTGAAGAGCCATTACCAGCCAATCTGGGAACTAAAAAAAACGATCGGTCTTTCAAAAGCTGGGGTGCTGGAAATGTGCTGGTATTTAACCTGACTTCCAATTTAAAGATCAAACCTTCCTATGAATATGCATACAGATTGCCCCGTCCTGATGAAATCTTTGGTGATGGAGCCTTCGTTGCAGACAATGTAAATTTAAAGCCGGAAAACAGTCACAATTTCAATCTTCAGATTGATTATCTTAAAAAGAAGTCTAATACTATATGGGCTTTTCAATCTAATTTTTTCGGAAGAATGATTAAAGATCTTATCCTGTTCATACCCAACAATGATCGATCTGCTGTATACGAAAATGTATTTTCGGCAAATTCTTTTGGCATTGAGCTTGGAGGTAAAACGAATATGTTTGATGATAAACTTCGTCTAAACATCAATACCACCTGGCAGCATTTTTACAACAACTCTGAGAAAGGCCATTTTGCGCGCTTTAAAGGAGACAGAATTCCCAACCGCCCATATTATTTTGCCAATGCAGGGGCTGATTACTGTTTTAAAAATATAATAAGCAAAGACGATAAAATTTTACTTTACTGGCATCTCAGATACACACATCAATATTTTCTTAGCTGGGAAAGTCTCGGTGACAGGTCATCTAAACAGGTGATTCCTGATCAGACACTACAGAACATAGGTATAAGTTACAGTATGCCTATCAAAGATAAACCCTCAACGCTGAGTGTAGAAATACAAAACTTTACCAATAAAAAAGCTTATGATTTTTTTGGAGTACAACGTCCCGGACGCGCAGTATTTATGAAGGTCATTACACAATTTTAATGTAGCCAAAATTCAATACTATACAAGCATATTTAAATCTCTTTACTAAACATTATTAAACATCATATATTATTCAAATGAAAAAGTTACAGTTTTCCAGTACTATGTTTTTTCTGCTCGGGCTATTCATATGTTTGAGCTTCAGTTCATGTAAAAAGAAGGATGATCCTTCACCAAGTGGAAGTAGTGAAACTGCCTATTTGTACACAGGAAGATATACTACACCCGACGGAAGAAAATTTTTAATGGGAGCCTTCCCTGCTGTCCCAACTTCCAATCCTGATATGTCCAAACTTACTGAACTTACAGGTACAAGTGTAGCGACATTTACCTATAATGGCTTTGTATATAGCTGGGATGGTGAAGCTTCTACAATGACAAAATGGAAGGTGGAAGATAATTTGCAATTAACCAAATTAGATATCCTGAGCTTTGTAAACACAGGGATATCCGGAAATAATTTCGGAGCAGCATTTTTCTCAGAGACTGAAGCATATCTACCTGGCTTAAGACAAAATATAATGGTAAAATGGAATCCTGCTGATATGACCATTACTGAATCAATCAATGTACAATCTCCCAATACAACCTATGAAGCATGGAACTGGAGAACCTATATTTCAGGTGATAATCTGGTAATTCCTCTGGAGCTAAATGATTTTGATAAACTTACCGTAGAATCTAAAGTGATTGTGGCAATATTTAATACAAAAAATAAAACAATCACTTATGCGGAAGATAATAGAGTCCCTGGGAATAGCATGATGTTTCCTGATGAGAACGGAAATCTCTATTCATATCCATCGGCTACTACACCTTTTATGGAACATTATGGTCCTGACAACAACTATCCTGCACAAGGTGGTATGATCAGAATCAATAAAGGAGAAAGTAGTTTTGATCCAAACTTCTATGTAAATGTTATGGAAGTAACTGGTGGTGCTGCAATAATGGGAATGTTTTATGCAGGCAATAATAACTGGCTTGTAAAGCAATATAAGAGTGAGTCTGATTTTCCTGCAACTGAGGATTTATGGGATTTCTGGAATAAAGAATTAGAATTCAAATTAATGAATCATGATGCTAAAACTTCTGTGGCATTTCCCGGCAAAAGCAATGGTTATTCAGGGAACAATAGCTGGTTTATTGTAGATGGTAAATATTATCATCAAAACCCAAATAAGGTTACTGGCAATACAGAAATTGGTACTATCAGTGCAAATGGATGGGAGAAAATTTATGAAATTCAAGGTGGCGATTTGAGTGACCTTGCGAGAATCAGATAATGTCAATTAAGAAAAACATAAAAATTATACATCGCTGGCTCGGATTTATATCCGGGCTGGTGGTGTTTATTGTGGCGCTTACAGGTGCGATATATGCTTTTGAAGAGGAAATCTCAGATTTGATATATCCATATCAGACTATTCCGATTCAAAAAGCTCCGGAAATATCTATTGAAACTATTAAAGAAGCTTGTTCTCCTTACTTAGATCATATTAATGCAATTTATTTTGAAGGAAAGGGCAGGCCTATAGCCGTAAGAGAAATAGGAAAAAATTCCAACGGTCAGCGCTATAACAAATATTTATATCTCAATCCATATACTGCAGAGGTAGTTCATAAAAAATTTGATAACTCTAAATCCTTTTTTGATATAGTTATTGGTTTGCACATAAATTTATTATTGGGAGATGTAGGTTCTTACATAGTAAAATATGGGACACTTATCTTTTTAATAATACTTTTATCCGGAATTTACCTGTGGTGGCCTAAAAATAAAAAGGGAGTAAAGCAGCGATTTACTTTGGATTGGAAAAATTCTACCAAGTGGAAACGCAAGAACTTTGACCTGCATACAGTTCTTGGTTTTTATGCTTCTGTATTTGTATTGTTTGCTGCCATAACCGGATTAGCCTGGACTTTTGACTGGATGGACAAGGCAATATATGCTACAGCTACATTTGGAAAACCTTATAAAACCTGGGAAGAAACACTTTCAGTATCGGATACTTTACTACACCCCATCTCATCTATTGAAGATCTTGTAATGGATAAAGCTATTAAGGATTTAAATGGAGCTTATATAAGTAAACGATTTTACATTCCATCATCTACAACAGAAGCTTTCAGAATTTACTTCACTCCCGAAAAAGGAACCAATTATAAAGATATCTTATATTATTATGACCAGCGCACAGGTCGTTTATTGAAAAAAGAAACTCCGGAAGATAAAAACAATGGAGAATATTTAAGAGACATGTATTATGATATCCATGTGGGGCAATTGCTTGGATTTCCTGGAAGGGTAGCCATGTTTTTCGCATGCCTGATTACAGCCAGCCTTCCTGTTACCGGATTTATAATTTGGTGGGGACGGCGAAATAAGAAAAATAGAACCTCCAATAAATCATCTTCAAAATCCAGGCCTTCATTACAACACAATTAAGATAAAGAGGAACAGCTATCCAGCGAATGCCTGCTCAGAAGGCTGCGCGCTTTTATAAAGCGTGCAATTTATGTTAGAGGGATTTATTATTACAATTAAGAATCATGTTGATAGTGCGTATTCTCATTTGTAATGAAAGAAGATGAGAGAGGATTTTAATCTCATGGCATATTGCAAATGCCCTCAACACCAAAGCCGCAATAGATTGCAAAGCTATTGCATATCTCAAAAAAGAGAAACTACCTATATCTCCTGCTGTTGCTCATACTGTTGCTCCTCTCCTCCAAGTCCAATGCAAATACCTTCCGGGGAGTCAATTGGAAAATTCAATTTTAGGTATAAATTAGCAGAGGAACTTAGATATTATTTTTTCATTAATCAGTAAGCATATGACTTCAGCAATAAAATTCATTAAAGGAAACCTGGCGGCTACTTTAATAGGGCTTTTATTCCTGCTGGTATCCTGTAAAAAAGAGAAGCAAGATATCCCGGCATGGGATATAGTAACTGGAGATTATAAAGGACTTTTATATATTTCAAAGCCCAAAGATTCTTTAGGTGTGGCGCAACCATATTATGATCAAACTGTCCAAATTCATAAGGTGGGAACTGATGAATATAGATTTACCCCCTCAAATTCAAGTATACCTTCTTTTAACTTTAAGTATGACAGCAAAACCTCAATGAGCTCAGGAGTTATTTATAATGAATATTATTATAATATATACACGCAAACCAATAATGGAGTAACGGTAACTTCAAATAGTCTGGTATATGATAAAACAAACCCTAAGATAGGCTTTTCTATTTTTAACGGGACTGGTGATACTCTCTGGTTGTATACTGGTAATAAACAATAGCCGCAATCGTTATTTCAAATTTTTAGAAGAGATTCTCCTATACCTCTTGATGTTGCTTATACTCTTGCTCCTGTCCCCTATAGTCATCGTTTGATTTGCCTTATACTTGGCTTATTAGAATAAGATTAAGGAGGATTCTCGAGAATAGCAATTGCATTGTTACTACATCTATTCTCTCGAATGCCTGCTCAGTTTAATCAGTATTTTACAAAACGTTTGTTCAACTTCACATTGTTGGAAAGGATCCGAAGAAAGTAAAGACCAGGTTTAAAATTGCTGATATCCAAATTATAATTATTCTCTCCTGATATTAGGTTTTCCTGGTACACTACTTCTCCATTAACATCGATTATATCAAAGTTGGTTACTCCATATAAATCGATTTCAAAGCTTAAGTCTATATAATCAGAGGCAGGATTTGGGTAAAGAACAATTCCGTTATTTTTATAAAACTCATTTTGCAATGCTGTTAATCCCTGGAAAGTACAAGAAAAATTCTCAGCAAATGCATAAACTCCTTCACATATATTCCTGTCTTTATTGATCGACCAGGTCATAAGCCCTGCCAGATCTGGATATGAAGAAGTAAGTGTATAGGTGAAATCCGAAGGTTTTGATATTTTCCCTTGTATATACTTCACAGCTCTGCATACATCTTCAGGGCTATTATAACCACTGCCTGTTCCCAGATTACAACTGTTTGATTTGGCTGGAAGGCCAATCGCTACCTTAGATGATGGAAAACCATTATAAACACCTTTGTTCTTCAACAAAGGAAAACCTTTAATAATACTTTCTGTCATGGAAGTGATATAATCCGGATCACTATCATCGTAATAGATTATTCCGTCAATTGCAAAAGTACCTCCACCTGCTCCACCTGCATTGTAATACTGGCAATGAAGCAAGTCTATATCGTCTTTTAATTGCTCGATAATAGGTAACATGGCACCTCCGTTAAGATTATTAATCTGATAAGAACTCAATGCTCCCATCAGGTAAACTGTCTCAGGCGCCATTGTCAATAACATCTTTTTACCAGTAGCATTTTGGTAATCAATCATCAGTGTCTTTATTGCCTCTATAAGGTTTGTCTGAGCAGGTGCAGGATCATCCATAGTCCACGAATTTCCAAAAGCCATTGAGCTTGATTCAAAATCTATATCGATACCATCGAATTTATAATTATAACTTTGAAGAATATAGATCACAGAATTTATAAATTCCTGTTTCGCTTCCTCATTATCCAGCCTGATGGGATCATTGCCTCCCCCCAGGCTTAATATTACAACCTTTCCTTTTGAATGGAGTGCATCAATATCTGTCATAAATGAATTCTTTTCATAATCCCATGGCAGACTGAATGTGATCTTGGATAACGAAGAACCTTCAGTAGTGCCAAAGGCTAGCTGTATCACATTGTAAGCATCATGAACATCAGTTAGTTTAAGGCCTGTTGACCAGTTCTGCCAATAGCCCACCAATGCAGGTTTAGGAATCTGAGAGAATGCCCTGAAGTTAAAACTAAATGAGAGCACGAAAAGAACTTTATAAAACAGCAGTTTTCTGTAATTCATATCAATCCTTAATATCATCCATTACGGATATTCAATCTAATTAGATTTTCAACCATTTTAAAGAAAAATTAAATTAATAGAGGAAATTAAATCATTGTGAATGAGTTACAAGATCCCAATAATTATTCAGGCTGAAGAAATACAGTGTCCTATAGTCCTCGTTTGATTTACCTCACGCTTGGCTATTTAAAATATGATTAACAAGGATTCAAGAGAATAGCGATTGCAATGCTACTTTAAATCTTAAAAAATAGAACCTACCTCTACCTATATGTCTTGCTGTTGCTCAAACTTTGCTACTCTTCCTTCCCAGCCGGAAGATTATTCTGTTGTCAACTCCATAGTTTCATTTGGAAGGTCCTAAAAGACATTCTTTTATTACAGATTACGGAGAATATTTTAGGTAAGCAGTGATTGAAAATTCCGTCCAGTGCAGACATGGATGGAGAGAAGCTTTTTTTAAGGCGTACCAGCTATCCATCTTAATACATTCTTGCATTACACTATAGCCTTATCTCAACTCAGATACAACCATAGCTTTAAACGATCGCATCAGGATCTTTATCCAACCCGATTCTTTCAAGAAACTGATTATTAAAAACGTTCATTGATTCCCCTAAAAGAGATTTTCTAATCTTCATCCATTTATTAATTCTCTCTTCTCCATACATTTTTCTCACCATCTGAGGTGTCATATTGTAATTAAGCTTTCCCCAGTGTAACGTAAAGGGCACGCCCAGTTCATCCAGTTTCTGACAGGTGTTGATAAAAAAGGCTCTGGTTATTCTAGAATCCATGCCATCTAACTCCATGACACAGCTCTTTTCAAATCTTGTAAAACCTAATAATGCTTTTGTACCTTTTACAAATCTAAAACCTATGGCTCCGCTGAAAGGGTTTTCCTTATTGATTTTGATGACAGCTTCAAGTACTTTGGAAGTATGCTCTGAATCTATACAAAATGCAAAACTTGCAAGTTTTCCTCTGTATGCAGTATTTCTGAATGTCTCCCCTACCGTACCCGTAAGCGGATCTGTAACAGCATATGCAAGCGGAAACAATTTATTGACAAGAGGAGGAATAATATGATCTGCTAACGGTCCTGCTGCATCAAGCACTTTTTGTATGAGTCCCAACGTATCGTCACCATAATAAAAGCCATTTTCATCTCTAGGGATTTTAGTATAATCTTCCCTGTATTGCAATTTATAAATCAGACGAAGGTATACTCCTTTTGTTTCATTATCTGGTTCAAAACTATGAGGATTTACTACAACGTCAAGATGATATATCTGAGGCTGATCCGGGCTCTGCGGATAGGGTAACAGTGAAGCAATACCTGAAAAATCTCTTTGATTGATAAGCTTTTTAACGGCATCAGCATAAGGTACATTTGGAAGCTTGTGTTGTTCAAGAAGAAATACAGGCTCCACTTCAAGCAATACACCATGTATAAATCCAAAGCTTCCGAAACTCACCACTGCTGCATTAAATGCATCATCGTCCCTTATAAGTTCTGCTCCAAGCCATTGAATAAAATTATCAGAAGCAACAGGGTTTGAACTTCTTTCCAGCCACACATGAGAGTCTGGCCCCGTAATAATATGAAGCCCGACTATAGTATCATGTACTGCCCCCAGTTTAAAAGCACCTCCGTGAGTACCTGTAGACGTGGCTCCTGCAATAGTTTGACCGTTACTGTTACCTGAAGCTCTGAGCGAACGTTTCGGGTTACTTTCTTTTTCCAGCTTTTCATTCAGATCAAGTATACTTACTCCACATTGGGTAAAAAAAAGATTCTCAGGTTTCTTTCCCTGCCCAAACCAAGCCTCATCAATAAATGATTTTCCCATATTAAATGTAAGCCTCAGAGACTTGGTATCTATTACTCCACCTTCTGATATGGCCACATCAGAGAATGACCATCCGCTCCCCATAGCTCTTAGCTGAATGTTATTCTCCAACGCATATTTGATAAGCCATTGAAAATTTGATGTGGTAGCCCTGTATTTGGCTGTACCATCCGGAGCAGATTCAGGAAGACGTAATTTAAAACTTGTATGCTTTTTAAAAGTATGGGTAAAGTTCTGATGTATATTTTCCCACTTTCCCAGCTCTAGAGGCTCAATTCCTTCAGGTAGATTCATTTTGAATTAATGTTTTCGTTTAAAAAATTATTCTCCCAATTGTTCGGTCGGTATGGATTTAGGATTACAGGTCCATTCGACCTTAAGTGGCACTGCTATCCCCAGTGTTGCTGCTGATATCAGTATATAGCCAATATTCGTCTTTACAGTCACGCTGGTCATTGCCCCGGATTCACATTTGGGATTAATATCTTTAGACTGCACGAGCCCCCAGGCATAAGTCCAGGCCGTTTTCCTGTTAGCAGGATTGTTAACCATAGTATCACTGTCATACTTTGATACAATCCTTGTAGTCATACAACTTTGTAAAGTCAAAGAGATGGTCACCAATGTGACCAGGAACAAAGATCTATTGGTGCGATAAGAAAATAAATAAATGCTCATGGGTGGATATTTTATTCTGATAAAAACTCAGGCCTAATATAAAGGACAGAATAATGAAAATCAAAAAGTTAATCTAGCAATAGATAAGCAATGTATATAAGTCCGAAACTATACTGCCATTCTAAGCCTGCGAAGTATCTGATAGTTACAAAATGATTTGCAATTTCAATCATCAGTCTGCCAGATAGGTTAATTTCATCCTTTTTGAAAGTTCAGATGCTTCACAACTTCAGCAGGAACTGTGTATAGATTTTCTTTGGTGATGGCTATGAAGGTGGCAGGTCTTGGAAAGCACTAATGAGAGATTTTAATTCATTTTTAGCATAATTTTATCTCGTAACCAATAGAACTTCTTATATTTGATTAAAAAGAATCAGAAAAGATCATGAAGAATACCTCATCTCTTATGAAGAGAAAATTGCTCAACCTACTAATTGCAGTACTTTTTGGATACTCATTATACTTTTTATATTTATTGGTAAAATTGCTTATTACTTTATATGAAAATAGAGATCAGGTGCAATTCAATATGAGTATTACTAAACAGCTTGTTATTGAATTCGTAATGATTGTATTAACTGCTTCTTTCGGTTATATAATTTTCAGGATAAGAAAAAATATAACGAAATAAGAACTGTACCTACTGCTTCGTGATTTGTCTCTCGACTGGCCACAATTTCCCTTGGGCTAAAACCTTTCCGATAGTCCTTGTTTGCTATAACTTACACTCGGCTAAAACCATTAAATGAAGCATAATGCGCAATCAACCTGCATTATAAACGCTTTTTTTCACAAGATCTGATTTATCCGTATATTAGAAATACTTTATTATGGATAAAATTAAAAATCTTAAGAATTTTGCTGCTTTCTTACTTGATAAAGATCTTTTAAAAGAAGCCGTACTTATGAATATTGAATCAGCAAGAGAGCATCATAGTAGTATTATTGAAAAATTAGGACCTAATACAGAAGAAGAAATTATTCAAATTTTCACCAAAAGTTTTGAAATTTTTTTAAAAGATCTTTCAAATAATAAAGGCTTTGACAATATCCTTGACTCATTTGAAAACTGGGAAAAAAATAATCACAATCTTACTTCTTCCAATATTCAGGCAACTGATATTATGATGGCTTTTGAAATCAGGAAAGATGTGTTAACGAGATTAATACCCATTTATACAAGTGCTATGGATCAAAACTTACAGCTTAGGGATGAAATTGATACTTTATTTTTTCTTGCCAGGAAGACGGGTATGACCTATATTAAAAAAAGAAATTAGCCATTTGTATTTCTGGTTTCGGTAATATTGAATGTATTGTCAGGTCTTCCGACCATAGCCGTCAACTTAACTGTTTATAATTTTATAAATCGCTTTATTCATTTATTTACAATCCTGAAGGGATTGAATATTTATAGAAAAGTGGATGTAGCATTGATGCGACCCCAACAGGGTCGTATGCTATTTTCCAGGTATTATCTATAAACATATGACCTCTTCGAGGTCTGACCTTTCCTCAAAAAATCTTAATAAACTGAAAAATGAGGTAACCATGTTATTTAAACTCAATACATAAAATTTAAAATGACAATTAATTTAGGCTCAAGCAAAGTCATGAACTTAATAATTGATGCCATCGCTTTAAGTGATGGCATCAATCAAATCTATTAAGTTGACGGCTATGGTCTTCCGACCTGACACATTTGGCTAATTTAAGCAATAACTTGTCAGTGGTTCGTTGCTTTATTTCTAATAGTGTGTCTTTATTACCAAGGAATTTCGCCTGTTTCCGGATTATTTTCTTCACTGAAAAACTTACCTGTTGGTCCGTCTTTGTCAATCAAAGCATATTTTACAATTCGTTTTCCGGCATCTTCTAAAGTTCCTGTTCCT
>NZ_AUFX01000020.1:0-2500 GCF_000426725.1 Sporocytophaga myxococcoides DSM 11118
TGACAACATCTGAGAAAAAGATATATACTATAACACACAGCGCTAACGGAAAGTCTACGGGTAATTAGTATTGCTCAGCTTAGGACATTACTGTCTTTACACCTGCAACCTATCAACGTCATCGTCTATGACGACCCTTATAAAGAAGCCTCATCTTGAGGTGAGTTTCGCACTTAGATGCTTTCAGCGCTTATCTCGACCGAACGTAGCTACTCTGCGCTGCACCTGGCGGCACAACAGATACACTAGCGGTTCGTCCAACCCGGTCCTCTCGTACTAAGGTCAGGTCCTCTCAAGCTTCTTACGCCCACAACAGATAGGGACCGAACTGTCTCACGACGTTCTGAACCCAGCTCGCGTGCCACTTTAATCGGCGAACAGCCGAACCCTTGGGACCTTCTCCAGCCCCAGGATGTGACGAGCCGACATCGAGGTGCCAAACCTCCCCGTCGATGTGAGCTCTTGGGGGAGATCAGCCTGTTATCCCCAGAGTACCTTTTATCCTTTGAGCGATGGCCCTTCCATGCGGAACCACCGGATCACTATATCCAACTTTCGTTCCTGATCGACTTGTCTGTCTCACAGTCAAGCACCCTTTTGCTATTGCACTCTACGCACGGTTACCAAGCGTGCTGAGGGTACCTTTGAAAGCCTCCGTTACTTTTTTGGAGGCGACCACCCCAGTCAAACTACCCACCATACATTGTCTCCCAAATGCTTGGGATTAGACTCCAAGTAAAGAAAGGGTGGTATTTCAACGTTGGCTCCCCGATACCTAGCGGCACCAGTTCACAGCCTCCCACCTATCCTACACATCCTTTACCCAGAGTCAATGTAAAGCTATAGTGAAGGTTCATGGGGTCTTTCCGTCCCGTTGCGGGTACCCGGCATCTTCACCGGGACTACAATTTCACCGAGCTCACGGCTGAGACAGCGCCCAGATCGTTACACCATTCGTGCAGGTCGGAACTTACCCGACAAGGAATTTCGCTACCTTAGGACCGTTATAGTTACGGCCGCCGTTTACTGGGGCTTCAGTTCAAGGCGTCGCATTGCTGCTAACCTCCCCCCTTAACCTTCCAGCACCGGGCAGGTGTCAGGCCTTATACTTCATCTTTCGATTTCGCAAAGCCATGTGTTTTTGTTAAACAGTCGCCTGGGCCATTTCTCTGCGACCTCCCATCGCTGGGTAGGCTCCCCTTCTCCCGAAGTTACAGGGTTATTTTGCCGAGTTCCTTGGCCGTGATTCACTCGAGCGCCTCAGGATTCTCTCCTTGACTACCTGTGTCGGTTTGCGGTACGGGTTCCATTAAAATATGCTTAGAAGATTTTCTTGGAAGTCTGTTTAGGGTCATTATCCATTTGGCCGAAGCCTCACGGTACTATCACCTTCAGCAAGTCTTGCGGATTTTCCTACAAAACTTATACCTACTGGCTTTAACGCACACTTCCGTCCGTGCGCAGACCTTTCACTACTCCGTCTCTCCATCGCTCTTAATGCAAGTACTGGAATATTAACCAGTTGTCCATCGAATACACCTTTCGGCTTTTCCTTAGGTCCCGACTAACCCTGATCCGATTAACGTTGATCAGGAAACCTTAGTCTATCGGCGAATAGGTTTCTCACCTATTTTATCGTTACTTATGCCTACATTTGCTTTTCCAAACGCTCCAACAAACCTTACGATTCGCCTTCGCCGCTGTTTGGAATGCTCCTCTACCGATTGCATTGCTGCAATCCCAAAGCTTCGGTACTATTCTTGATGCCCGTTTATTATCGATGCTCTGCCGCTCGACCAGTGAGCTGTTACGCACTCTTTAAAGGAATTGCTGCTTCCAAGCAAACCTCCTGGCTGTCTCTGCAGCTGAACCTCCTTAGTTCAACTTAGAATAGATTTGGGGACCTTAGCTGTTGATCCGGGTTCTTTCCCTTTTGGACTGGGACCTTAGCACCCCAGCCCTCACTCCTGTGTATATCTGAAAGCATTCGGAGTTCATCAGGATTTGGTAGGATTTGACTCCCCCTAGTCCTATTGGTAGCTCTACCTCTTTCAGACTCGACCACAAGGCTGTTCCTAAAAACATTTCGAGGAGTACGAGCTATTTCTCAGTTTGATTAGCCTTTCACCCCTACCCACAACTCATCCGAAAACTTTTCAACGTTTACCAGTTCGGACCTCCATGCCGTGTTACCGGCACTTCATCCTGGTCATGGGTAGATCACAAAGTTTCGCGTCTACCCCCACTGACTGAACGCCCTGTTCAGACTCGCTTTCGCTCCGGCTCCGATTATCTATAATCTTAACCTTGCCAGTGAGGAGTAACTCGTAGGCTCATTATGCAAAAGGCACGCCGTCAGGGCAAAAACCCCTCCGACAGGTTGTAAGCGTACGGTTTCAGGTTCTATTTCACCCCCTTATTCAGGGTACTTTTCACCTTTCCTTCACAGTACTGGTTCACTATCGGTCTCTCAGTAGTATTTAGCCTTACCAGATGGTGC
>NZ_AUFX01000021.1 GCF_000426725.1 Sporocytophaga myxococcoides DSM 11118
ATTCTTTCTTTTTCCTCTGCCTCTTTTCTTTAAAAATTTAATTTCTGTCATCTTTTACAGGGTTTAAACCTGTAAACCTATTTCAGGACGAGACATGCGGGTTATAAATGAGGAAAAAGAAAAATTAAATGCACATTTTGATAAATGGCCCCGATAAAACCAGGTGCTATTTTGGTATTTGGGCTAGGACGGTTGATAAAGTAAAGTTTAATGGATAATAGCCCGCAAGTTATAAACTTGCTTTCATTTGTGGGTTGAAGTCAGATAGACTTCAACCAGAGAGGATCTATATGAACCAAAATAGAGCAGAGAGAATAAAGAATGTTGAAAAGTATGTCTTAAAGGCATGGTTTACTGCAGCGATTGTGGGAACCATTCTTATGATCTTTGCATTAGATAATTCTATTTTTTCCGATAACCTTTTTTCAAATCTATTTGCGTTTTCAGGAGTAGCTGCTTTAGTATCGTTACCTCTTGTAATTCTTTTTTGTCTATTAATAAATTATATGATCAACGTCGGCTTGAAAGCCATATTAATTAAATTGGTTTTGATATTAGTTGGTTTAATATGGAATTATATAATTACCATTTTGGGTTCTAACCAGAGCTATACCTTTTTACTTAATTACAATTTCGTTTCGGTTTCATTTTATTGCTATTCTCTAGCAATGGGTATTACAATTTTTTTATATAAGCTAAAAATATCAAAAGTAAACAGGAATATTTAAAACACTTTTCCTTCCAGGATAAAATCTGGTTAACCCTGGCTGAAGTCTTTGCCTTCTGTCTACAAATGAGAGCAAGTCTATTGACTAGAGGTTTTTAATAAGTCAATAGACTTCAAGAAGGGATTAAGTTGACGTTATGGTAAGAAAAAGATTCGAAAGTAGATTTGATTAGACAGTATGATTATCGGATATAATTGACTAATTTGGTATATATAAATGCAAAATATACTCTCCTGGTAAATAAGTAACCAGAGAGTGGATCTACTAACAATGAAAGACTTATTATGCATATTAGGGTCTGTTATCCTTTTAACGAATTGTTCCAATAGTAATACTTCAACTATTGAAAAAGAATCGAATCAACTTGACAGTTTAAAGCAAAAATTTGTCCCGATATTGAACGGTGTTTGGGTTTTGACGGACTACATTAATTCAATTGAACAAACTAAATCTCCGGTAAAATCATCTAATAAATTAAGGGGTGTGGTAACAATGATTATTGACGAAACGATTAATTCTGACAGTATTGATGTGGGTTCTAGCTGGAATAATCATGAGGGATATAACTTTATTACTTATTTTCAGACTGGTCAAAACAATAACAGTTTAAAAACCAATATTCCTGACTATGAAGAGATATCTAGTTTCTACGAACTTGGTTATGAAACTATAAATAATCAGACCTCCTTGGTGTTATATCATTATGACAAGACAAAAAAACTCATAGACAAAAAAAGTTTCACTAAAGTAGCAAACAAACAATCTGACAATGATGCGGCTTGGGGACTTCAGTATATAGTAAATAAAAAATTATTTGCTGGAAACTATTTACTCATTGACAGCACAAACTCTTTTACAAAAGTCAGCTTAAAGAGCGATGGTTCTTTTTCTGGTCATTCTGACTTTAAGACATATTATGTATTTACAGACTTTATGGGAGGGCCTGAAACATCACTTGATGAAATTGATTTTAATTTTTACACAAAGAATTCAAAGGGATTTGCTTTTAAAATAGTAAGTGACACAACTTATTTATACAGTACTATCGGTGATGAAGAAACAGGAGAACCTGAACAACTTGATAAAATTCAGTATAAACTCGTAAGGCAATGATGGAAATCATTGGGCTATGACAACAGAAGAAAGAAAGATTTTAGCAACTCAACCTATTACCTGGATAGGCGACCTTTCAGACGACTGCACAGCTAACTGGGCTGGACTTATGTTACGAGGAGAATGGATGGATGAAGACTATTGGTGGTGGGCAGTATATGATATGAAGAAAGATGGAGGTGGAGAAATTTCAAGACAAAAGGCAGAAAGCGTTGCTCAAGAGTATATCAACAGGATAACAACACGACAAGAGACTGCTAAATATATAATTGCAGATACTTTTAAAATTTCGGGACGTGGACTTGTTTTCGCTGGTTATATTACAGAAGGATTTGTTTCAATTGGTGATACAGTAGAATTTATTGTATTTAGTACTTTATATCAAAGAAGAATCATTGGGATAGAGGGCATCACAAAACCACAACCAGACAAAATAAATACCGGACTGCTAATCGAGTGTTATAATGACGTTGAAATTGATGAGCTTAGAAATTGGAGACCTGACAATGTAGTTGCAGTTATATATGCTTCATCTGCTCACCCTCTGGGCTAAGTCTGGCGTTTTGTCTGGCTTAAGTTTTTAACTTAAGCCTACAAATGTGTCTCGTCCTGAAATAGGTTTACAGGTTTAAACCCTGTAAAAGATGACAGAAATTAAATTTTTAAAGAAAAGAGGCAGAGGAAAAAGAAAGAAT
>NZ_AUFX01000022.1 GCF_000426725.1 Sporocytophaga myxococcoides DSM 11118
CTTACCTTTACTGTTTCCGGAAGGCCTGAAATAGTGGGATCATTGGGGGCTGCAATTTTTATTGTTCCTGACAAATCACATCCAATGGAAGAAAGACCTCCAACCTTAATATCTACCTCAGATTTATTATACTTGATTGGTTCTATTTCGAAGCTGTAAATGTGGCAGTTAATGCTTTCTTCAATATCTACATATGCAATATTTAATGCAGGAATTCCTCCGACAGATATTTGAGGCATCTGTGGGCTTGCAGGTTGGCATCCATCTTTTATGAGAACCTGTAAAGGATACTTTTCCTGATTAGCACATATAGGTAACTCTTTGGTGGCTTTAAGGAATATAACTAAACTCTCCTTGTCATTTAATATTTTTAATTCTGTACCTATAGTAGTTTTGCCATTGGAACAGGTACCATTAGTAGGTGTATATGCTATTATATTTTTATATACACCTTCTCCTGCTTCATCACCTTTAAAAATCCAGGAGCTTCCTTGCTTTACCACCAAACCTTTTCCTGATAAATCTTCAAAAGTATAATCATTATCAAATGTGCCATTTGTATTATTAAAAAGATCTTTTAAAATTATTGTTCCTCCCTGAGAAAGATACCTTAGGTAGGAAGGTTTTTCGTTAAGCTTTGGAGATCTTATAAATGTAATCGTTGGGCTGTTTATTTGTTGAGTACTTATGCAACTATTTTCTGTCACCACAAGAGAATAACTGTTAGTTCCAGCTCCTCCATTATCCAATGTTCTTCTAAAAGTTCCATTGCCTTTGTCGTCAAAGCTTACTATTGCCCCACCTTCCCTCCTAAATTCATAAGATATGTCTGGCACGCCATTCACTACAGGCTTGTATGGACTTAATAACAAATCAAAGGACCCATCTCCTTCGTTGTCAAGGCAAACTGTGGTTAAAGGAGCCGAAAGGGTATAGCTGGGGTGAGATGTAACCTTAAATGTTAAAGACTGTTTTCCATATTTTTTGGTAGGATCATCAGGATCTGCTACTATAACTTTTATTACACTATTATTTGTAACATTGAAAATATCAAAGCTGGATTGGTCTGTCTTAACAGGTGTACCTGCATTTAGATACGCATAAAATCTATATTTAGCGCCCCCTGGATTAATACTAAAACCTTGTACATGAATCTTTACAGTTGTAGAAGTTGCCCCCGATTGAAGACAGATATTTGTTCCCCAATTGGTTCCCCATTGCGCAGCTATCGTGAACGTTGCCGTTGTATCCCCCGCTTTGGTATCATAAGCATAACTAGAAGAAAAAATCTTTTCATTTTAACTAGTATTAAAAAGTAAATTAAAAATGAAAACATCCTGCCAATTAAACAGGATGTCAGTTATATTAATATATTAGTTCTTTAGACAACGAACACAAATTGGGCTTTCTTCAAAATTTTTAGCTCGATATACCGAATTATCATTTCTTGAAAAGGACCTCACATATATATCACCATTTGGACTACCGCTAGAAATTTTTGTAGACGTCCAAAGATCTTCATTATTAATTCCTGGCGTAATAATAAAATTAAAACCTAAACCGTCTCCATTTTGCAGCTTTATCCCTATGCCTTTGTCAACGCCTCTTTGCTGACTATATCCAACTTTAGCTGTGTCAACATCCGACATTCCTAAATAATTCTCAAGGATTCTAAAATCCAAATCTGAAGGTAATCTCCAGCCATTTGGACAAGCTACATTTGCCCCCTGCCAAGTATATAACTTACCTCCAGTTGCTGAAGTAGATGAATTACCTTGTGACAATGGACCATCATATCTTAA
>NZ_AUFX01000023.1 GCF_000426725.1 Sporocytophaga myxococcoides DSM 11118
CGAACTGAAATTTTAGCAAATTTCCTCACAGCCCTTGATTCTTTTGGTTACTTTTCTCATCAAGGAGAAAAGTGACAAAACTAATATAATGGGACATATTATAAATTTCCCTATTCAACACCTTAATGACGGGAATAAAACCCTAATCCTATAAAATATATCTAAAAGTTTTTATTTAACCTTATATTGATAATACTACCTTGGAGAAGGTTGAGTCAATGACCAGCCGCTGATAACAAAGTCCTGAACAAGTACATCTTTCTTCGCTCCTTCCTGAGGAGGCAGTATACCTTTCTTTTTAATAATTACATCTGTTATAAACATTGGAGTAAGAAGAGCGGCCATAAAAAATCCGATAAAGGAAAATACTCCATAAGGTCCCCACATGTAAAAGCCCATCACAGTGAGAATTGCTCCCGCCAAAAGACTTATTGCCCATGTTTTAACCTTTGTTTCGCTATGAATTTTATAACAATAAGCGCATCTTGGAATCCCTACAGATATTTGTTTGAACTTCACAGAACTATATACAACTAAATTTGTCCTATCCTGCTCCTTGAAGAGAGGAACAAAATAATTCAAATTCATATTTGTTGAATGTTTGCTATTACAGAACTGGCACAATGTCTCAAGAGGCTCTATCCTTTTAAGACGTTCATTTAGTACATGTTTTTCCATTGACAAAAAATCAGTTATTTTCCTTTAACATATTTGAGACCAACCATCCAGTAGGATACGCTAGTAGTATTGCTAATCCAACAGGTATTAAAAGTTCTATTTTTATAATTGAAGATCTTCCGGAGACATACCAGTTATAGAAAAACGGAATCAGTACAACGAAGGTAAAGCTTCTTACAGCTCCGCCAAAGGGTTTATCCTTATATGCCAGATACCCTCCTACGGCGGCTATAACAGAGGCAAAAAAATACCACAGAAAGTTTTCTATATTAAAAAGAGGACCGATTAATCCTAAAAAAATTAAACCAAATGCAGCCAGCTTTTCGTAATCTTCAGTTGATTCCTTATTTACCTGTTCATCAAAAAGCTTTTGCCGAATCACAGCTTGAATCTGACTGGTGGCATCTTCTTTGGTAAACCCTTCATTTTCCAGATTACTAATTTCATTCTGCAGATTAAAATTTCCAGATGAGAAAGCAGAGAGAATTCTTGCTTTTTGTTTTTCGTTTAAAACCATTTTATGTTCCTATTAATCAATTAAAAGTAATTTTCTTTTACGGCTATTCTGTAAAAAAGTAGTACAAAATCAATCTAAAAAATACTTTGAAGTCATTTTTAGATGTACAAAAAAATTTCATTATCAGACTAATATACTTTTTTGATTTCTTAAGGCAAAAAAATCTAATAATTTATCTTGATTAATGCTTTTGGTCTCTTTTGCTTACCTGTCCGGGCCTTGAGGAAATTGCGTTAAGAAATTTCAGTGAGTGAAGCGGCCAAAAATTTTGATGTTTGAGGCCGACGCAGGAGGACGAGTTTCAAAATTTTTAGCGTAACGAACTGAAATTTTAGCAAATTTCCTCACAGCCCTTGATTCTTTTGGTTACTTTTCTCATCAAG
>NZ_AUFX01000024.1 GCF_000426725.1 Sporocytophaga myxococcoides DSM 11118
TCCAAAAGGACCCATATAAAGTATTACATATTGCGACAGCAAAATGGGGTTGTTCTGACACCGCCACTTTAAATGTGCCAATTTTCCCTATTGATACAGTTTTTGCAGATGAATTTGATAAGGAGATTTTTGATCCGGCGGCAAATAACGGCTGGTACCATACCGGTCAGTATTATAATGACAAAAGCAGATCCAGCTGGCAGAATATTCCTCCTGTCGGAAAGAATAAAAAAATTAAGCCGTTAACTCCTGGAAATGCAGCATGGGTAACTTTCGTTCCTGACAGCGGCGGTTACAGAGCAGGAGAAAAGTCATGGGTAGAAAGCCCTGTTTATGATATTCATAATCTACAACTTCCCATGCTTTCCATGAATACATGGGCAAATATGAACAGCCCATTTGATGGGGTCTCTGTGCAGTTTGCTTTTTGTGATACCACTGCATTTGGAAAAGAGACTTGGATCACTTTAGGTGAAAAAGACGGAGAGGGGCTTAACTGGTACAATTCGAATTCTGTACTTGGAGCACCAGGAGGAAGCAATGAGGCCTGGACAGCTGACACTGCCAAAGCGTGGTCATTATCAGCATACAGACTTGATACAATATTGAAGCTGTATGAAAAGGACCCAATTAACAGGGAGCGTGTCCGTTTCAGAATTGTTCTTGGCACAACAACCCTGGGACAAGGCATGGATGGCTTTGCATTTGACAACTTCTTTGTAGGACAAAGAAACAGAAAAATCATTGTTGAAGAGTTCTGTGATTATGAGAATAAAATTGAAAAGCCTGAAGATTATTATATCGATCCTCAAGCTTTAAGGATTCAATACCACTTGGCTGACCTCGTGGATGACGATGAAATCAATATACAGAATCCTTATGAACCAAGTGCCAGAGGATTATTATATGGTATAGGCAAAGCGCTACCAAGAGTTGTGCTTGATGGTATATACTATAATAATGATAAAGAGTATGATCAATGGTCACAGAAGTCATTGCTTGAGCGCTCGCTTATTACCTCTCCTTATATTATTAAGATAGAGAAGAATGTTGAGGGAGATAGTCTGGCCGTAAAAGCGATCATTGAAAAGTCAGCTACTGTTATTGATGCTAAAAACTATGTATTACAAGTTGCGATAGTTGAAAAGGTAGTCACCGGAAATGGACAAGAATTTACAAACGTGCTTCGTAAAATGCTTCCTAACTCAGCCGGACATCGCATTGATAAAAGTTCGGTTTGGACAACAACAACGATAAACACAAAGTGGAAACCTGCAATAAAACCTAATAGTGATATTTACATAATAGCCTTCCTGCAGGATGAGGATACAAAAGAAATTTATCAGTCAGAATATATCCCAGTTGCGCTGAACGAATATGCAAACCTTTACAATGGCAACCGTCCGGGAAGTCCATCTGCAAAGGGTTCTTTCAATGACCTGACTTTAAGCCCTAATCCAACATCGCATGATCTGATGGTTAAATTTGACGGAGTGCTTAAAGATGATTATAGCTGGTCAATTGTAGATATACTAGGCAATCAGATAAATGCAGGCCTTATGCTTTATGGTAC
>NZ_AUFX01000025.1 GCF_000426725.1 Sporocytophaga myxococcoides DSM 11118
TGTCTCGTCCTGAAATAGGTTTACAGGTTTAAACCCTGTAAAAGATGACAGAAATTAAATTTTTAAAGAAAAGAGGCAGAGGAAAAAGAAAGAATACTCAGCCCTATGATATTGGATTAAAGTTGCAAATTATCCAGGAATATCAGTCTGGAGGCATTACCTTTAAAATGCTTTCAAAGAAATACAACATCAACAAGTCGGTGATAAGTTATTGGGTACGAAAATCTGAAGGCAGACTCAGTGCATTAAAATCAATTACATTTAAAAAAGTGGAATTGAATCAAGAGGAAAAGAAAGATCAAAATCAAGAAATAGAGGCTTTAAAAAAGGCCCTAGAAGAGGCCTTATTAAAGAATAAAGCTCTTGAAACAATGATAGACATTGCAGAACAAGAGCTGAAAATAAATATACGAAAAAAGTCTGGCACCAAACGATCACGATGATGAAAAATGCATATCCCAAATTAGGGCTGGCTAGGTTATGCAGATTGTTTGGTGTCACTAGGCAAGCATATTATCAATATTGCTGGCATATGAGCGATATAGGCACTGAAGCACATATCGTTTTGAACTTAGTCAATGCGATACGAAAAGATCAACCAAAGCTAGGTACCAGAAAACTACTTTCAATAATTCAAAATGATTTAATAGAGCATCAGATAAAAATGGGCAGAGATGCTTTATTCGATTTATTAGCCTCTCATAACATGCTGGTAAGGCGAAGAAAACGAACTCCTCAAACTACATTTTCAAAGCATTGGTATCGCAAATATGATAATTTACTTAAGGATTTTATCTGTTCAGGTCCTCATCAGCTCTGGGTTTCTGATATTACCTATATTTCTACTGGTGACGATTATGTTTATCTCGCCTTAATATCAGATGGCTATTCCAGAAAAATAGTAGGATATAATCTTTCAGAAAATCTTAGTACAGAAGGTTGCATTATGGCATTAAACATGGCCTTTCTTCAACTTCCTGCAGAATACAATCTTATACATCATTCTGATAGAGGAATACAATATTGTAGCATGGCCTATACAAATCTATTATCTAATAAATCCATACGGATTAGCATGACTCAAAATGGAGATCCATATGAAAACGCTATGGCTGAAAGATTAAATGGAATATTAAAACAAGAGTTATTAAAGAAAAAATATCAAAGTTATCAAGAGGCTAAAAATGAAATCGACATCGCAGTAAAGATTTATAACGAAAAGAGGCCACACCTCAGCTGTGATTTGTTGACCCCAGAAAGGGCTCACGTTGAGGATGGAATATTAAAAAGACATTGGAGAAACAAGGAGGTTATGACGGAATAAAGGTTTTTTTAGGCATTTACAGAATGCATAAAAAAGCAAATCCGACAACGGTGTAAACCTATTATCGGATTAATTATGCTATCTGACCGGATTAATCCTGGCAGGTTGCTCCTCAGCAGAGCCTGATTCCGCTTCATCCGATGATCAAATGTAAAGCGATTTTAGGATTAATAAAAAAGTGTAAATTTATAATCGGATTACCAATCCAAACTGTAAACTTTTTTTAGGACGACACA
>NZ_KE384560.1:300000-456819 GCF_000426725.1 Sporocytophaga myxococcoides DSM 11118
AGAGGAATCTCGGATTGGTCAGCCAATGATAACAGTGGACCAGTTCTCAAAGATTGGAGATTGGGCTTTCTTTTTTATTCCAATTCCCGCTTATAATGAATATCCCAGAGCGGGAAGCGCATATGGCATTGAAATGTTGGGAAATATCGAAGCACCAAAGCGGAGATTAAATGGCAATGATTTTGAATATGGAATGAAATGGAAAAAGACCATTGGCAATAGCGATGTTAGTATCTTGGCTGCGCATTTGATGGATAATGACTTCTTTGTGAGAAAGCAACGAAGTAAATTGGTTGGAATGACGCTGAACCATGCAAAAGGTGCATTCCTGTTCAAGGGTGAGGTAGCGTGGAAATCTCCTAGAAATTTTTATGCTGTTAGGGAAAACTCTATTAGTATTGAGCAGAAAGATGTGGTAGATGCATCATTGGCGTTGAACTATTCTCGTGGATCTAAGTTCAATGCTAGCCTGGAAGGTGCGAATAGTCATATAGTAGGCTGGAACGATAACTTACAGATTTTTCCAAGGAACTATAGCACTTTGACTCTGAACATAACCAAGAGGTTCTTAAATGAAAACCTGTCTGTTAACTGGATGACACTATGGCTGGTATATTATCCGTCCTTTCTACATATGTTAACAACAACATACCAGTGGAATGATAAAGTGAATCTTTCCCTCTTGATAGGTTGTCCTGATGTAATTGATAAAAGAAATATCCTCTTAATGTATTCCGATCAAAAGCAAGTAAATTTTAGAATTCAGTATCAATACTAAGAAAATAGTTTACTATTATATATAAATAAGAGCATTTAAAATGACAAT
This sequence comes from Sporocytophaga myxococcoides DSM 11118, assembly GCF_000426725.1. Lineage (NCBI taxonomy): Bacteria > Pseudomonadati > Bacteroidota > Cytophagia > Cytophagales > Cytophagaceae > Sporocytophaga > Sporocytophaga myxococcoides. Next base: position 300,827 of record NZ_KE384560.1, read on the forward strand.
TAATAAACAAGAGATATCTTTCCGAAAAGCAGCTATTATTGCAGGGTGTACATATTTAGTTATGTTCGCAGTAGCAATCATTGTGGAAGCTATTGTCCGTAGAAGATTTATCGTACCAGGTGATGCAGTAAAAACAGCGCACAATATACTAGCTAATGAAATGCTATTTCGGGTGGAGATATGCCATCATATAGTTATTTATGTGTGCGATTTGATAGTAGCATGGGCACTTTATGTTTTTTTGAAACAGGTGAATAATAACCTCGCTATACTCGCAGCCTGGCTTAGAATGGTTTATATGGTTATATCTTCTGTGGTGCTGATTAATAAGATTAATATTTTGCATATCCTAACGAATGGTGACTACTCAGCGGTGTTTGAAAAAAGTCAGGTATATGCTCAGGTAATGCTATATCTTGATGCATTTAAATATGGATGGCGAATCGGGTTTGTCTTTTTTGGCATTCATATATTCATACTTGGTTATTTAATTCTCAAGTCAAGCTATGTTCCAAGAATCCTGGGGATTTTATTTATGATAGTAGCTTTCGGTTTTCTGATCAACTCATTTGCAAGCTTTCTTCTGCCTGACTATAAAAAATATGAAAAGCTGTTTAGAGCAGTTGTTGGTATTCCTTCTTTTTTTGGAGAGATATCTTTTGCTTTTTGGCTATTGCTGAAAGGAGGGAAACCTTCGGTGATAGCTCCTTCTACAAGCAGGATTAATTATGCTGATATAAGATAACTTACCTAAAATTTATGCATGTGAAGCTTTCGCTTCAGCATTTATATAATATTAATATTAACTATAGTTTATAAGTTTAAATTTATTTCATTAATAATCAAAAATGAAAAAGAACGATCTAAAAGAGAAGCCTTCAAGAAAAACTAAGAAATTCTTATTGATTGGTGTGATATCGCTTACAGTGATATTGTTTATTTCACATATTGTTTGGACGAATTCTGGTTCAAATCAATGGACATTGGTAAAAGATGAAGATGGAATCAAAATCTGGACACTAAAAACTCCTGGTTCTTGTTTGAAACAGGTAAAGGCGAAGATGAGATTAAAATCAAGCATTGACGATATTCTTTACTTTTTGAAGAGCGATGCTACAGTTCAGGATCTTGGTATAAAAGATTGGAAGATGTTTGAGAAAGTTGAACAAGGGAATTTTTATAGTGCTTACTATTCATACAAAGTTGACCTGCCATTTCCTATCGGAACAAGAGATTTCGTTTTGCAAATGCACCATTCTCAAGATCCGAAAACTAAAGCTGTTGAGGTAAATGTATTGGCAGCTCCTGCGAAAACACATCCAATTGAAAATATAGAACGTGTGAAAATTATGAATGACATTTATAGACTCACACCGCTTCCTGGTGGTGAAGTAGATTTCGAAGTAGTTGCTGATGCTGATATAGGCGGAAATATACCTTATTTCGTAAAAAATGTGGTATTGACAAATGTTTGGAGCTACAATATGAATATGGTTAGAGATCTATTAAAGAAAGATAAATATAAGAGTGCTAAAGCCAATTAATATTGTTAAATACTTTTGAACGAAATAGAAATTTAAATGGTGTAACAACGAATAGCTTCATTGAAATTAAAATAGAAAATATTTGAATTTTTTATTACCTGGTTTAACTTTAAGCTTTCATTTTTTGTATAGTTAGTAATTTACTAATAGTTGGATGTTAACATCAACGATGATGGTAGCATCTGTCCCAAATCGATTCAGAGGGATAGTATATAGTTAATTATAAAAACAACCAGAAAAATTGTGAAAGCAATCTCATGTTTAAAGTATGGACTTTCAGAGCTCAAGCTCGAAGAAGTAGAAAAGCCTGTTCCTAAAGATAATGAAGTCCTCTTAGAAGTGCATGCTTCTTCTGCCACTACTCATAATCTAATGATTATTGAAGGGAAACCGTTCTTCGTCCGGCTCTTGGATAGTGGACTTATTAAACCCAGGATTAAAATACCAGGTAGTGATATATCCGGTAGGGTTGTAGTGGTTGGTAAAGATGTAACTAAGTTTAAGCCAGGTGATGAAGTATTTGGAGTCTCTACTGGTTTTGGAGCTTATGCGGAATACACAGCTGTTCCAGAACATGAGTTAGTTCATAAGCCAGTAAACATCTCTTTTGAGGAAGCTGCGGCTGTCCCTCAGGGATCACTTGTAGCTTTGCAGGCACTTCGTGACAAAGGCGGAATTCAGAAAGGCCAAAAAGTATTAATTTTTGGTGCATCGGGTGGTATAGGTTCATTTGCTGTTCAGATTGCCAAGTACTTTGGAGCGGAAGTGACAGGCGTTTGCAGTTCAAGGAATTTTGATATGTTGTATACTCTTGGTGCAGATCATTTGATTGATTATACCAAACAGGATTACACAAAAAGCGGGCAGACCTACGACCTGATCTTTGCAATTGCTTATCGTTCAATTTTTGATCATAAGAGAGCTTTGAAGCCCAATGGTGTTTATGTTAGCGCTGGGGGGCCGTCAGTTAAGAGAATTTTCCAGGATATGCTCATTGGGCCAATGGTTTTCAAGAGGGAAGATAAAAAGCTTGTTGGAGGTTGGGCAGTTAATCCAAATGCTAAAGATTTACTTTTTATCAAAGAACTGATAGAAGCTGGAAAAATAACGCCTGTTGTTGATAGATGTTACCCCTTAAGCGAGACAGCAAAAGCTCTCCAGCATTATGGGACAGGTCACCCAGGTGGAAAGGTTGTTATTACTGTTCAACACAGTATTAAATTCTGAAATAATAATTCAGTTAATTTTCAGAAGTAGACTGAGATCTAAGTATATCAAACATTCAAACAGACACATAGCACTAAAGATTTTATATGATGAATAAACCAGTCATATTTATGTTCTCAGGACAAGGTTCTCAATACTATCAAATGGGAAAAGAACTTTATGAGAACAATGCACAGTTCCGGTATTGGATGGACCATTGTAATGAAATCGTTTCTCCATCAATTCAAACTTCATTAGTGGATGTGCTGTATGGAAAGGAGGGGAAAAGCAAACCATTTGATCGCCTTCTGTATTCTAATCCTGCTTTGCTATGTATTGAGTACTGTCAAGTTAAAGTACTTCAGGATTTGGGGCTCCAACCAGATTTTCTTTTAGGCTATAGTCTTGGTGAGTTGACTGCAAGTGTTATTTCTGGCGCTGTTTCACTGGAAGATGGCATTCGATTAGTTGTTGAAATAGCCAGACTTGCTGAACAAAGAACCCAAGGCGCAGCCATGTTGGCAATTATGGAGTCAAAAGCAATTATGGCCAAGTTTCCTGATTTGTTTGATCAATGTTGGTGTACAGGAACAAATTTTCAAGAGAATTTTGTGGTCTGTGGTCTTCCTCATATTATTCAGAATCTTCAGGGGTGTTTAAATAGTATAAATATAATTTCACAGGTTTTACCTGTGAAATATGGGTTCCATACTGAGCTTATTGATCCTATTGAAGAAGAGTTTAAACAGGTAGTAAAGAAGATAAAGTTTTCCTCTGCTAAAATTCCTATAATATCTGCATCAAGAAGTGAAATTATAAAGGAGTTTAAGGATGATTATTTATGGGAAGTAATTCGCTACCCGGTTAATTTTGAACAAGCTGTTGATAGAATTCTGGAGAAGGGAGATTATGTATTTATTGATTCGGGCCCAAGTGGAACACTTGCTACTTTCGTTAAATATATGCTTCCTCCTAATTCAAGTTCTGTTTCTTTGCAAATGATTAATCAATTCGGGCGGGACTTGAATGCGATTGAAAAATTGAAAACTTCTTTATTGGAAAATGTAATTTGATAGGAGTTGTGTCTTTTAAGAGTGTACTTATATGAGATTTTTGGGATATATTACCTATCAGAAATTATTGAATTAAATTTTCATTGCTGTACTACAACAATGAAAGATGGCGCTGTACCCAAGAGGAAAGGGAAAGGTCGGCAAAACCTTGTTCAGTGGTTCGAATCCATTCGGCGCCTCAGTATTTTTAATTGAGAAAAATATAATTTTTATTTTGCCTTAGTTGCTATTATTAAAAGGCGCTGTACCCAAGAGGAAAGGGAAAGGTCGGCAAAACCTTGTTCAGTGGTTCGAATCCATTCGGCGCCTCAGTATAAAATTTTTAAATATATAGATGTAATTAAGGATTTATCTTAATTGCCATCATCAGCTATAATTTCACAGTAATCAATTAACATAAGATGGTAGCGATAAAACCTTTCATGGTTTAAGTCCATTGATTACAAATGAAATATTCGAAAGAGGCCAAAAAAATCATTCTTTAAGGCGATCAACCTTAATTATTTTGTAATGGATGTAAATTATATAGACGCAGGGAGTGGTGGAGGGACACAGGTTGTCGTTCTGAGAATGACACATATGTTCATAATAAGTTACAGCTATTTAGTGATTGATTATAATAGCAAACAATCGATTATTGTTGACCCGGCTTGGAATATTGAAAAGGTAGAGGAGGCTTTATTCAAAACCCAATCAAGTCTTAGTGGAATACTACTTACACATTCCCACCCAGACCATGTGCATTTAGCTCAACCATTGGCAGATAAATACAACTGTCCGATTTGGATGTCAAATAAAGAAATATCTTTTTCAGGATTTTCAGAACAACAATTAATAGGAATAGATATGACGCCATGGTTTGTTGGGCAAATAAGGATACAGCCTATATTAACACCTGGCCATACTCCTGGAAGTACTTGTTATCTTGTAGGAAATAATTTGTTTAGCGGTGATACCCTCTTTGCAGAAGGTTGTGGCTTATGTCCGGATATGGAGGCGGCTCATAATATGTATAACAGCCTAAATCAACTACGTAGTTACTTAACACTGGATACGCGTATTTTTCCTGGGCATGTTTATGATAAACCGCCGGGGCAGAAATTTTCAGAGTTATTAAAATGCAACATATATCTGCAGTTCAAAAACGTAAATGATTTTGTTGCATATAGAATGAGACCAGTGCAAAACAAGTTAAGTTTATTTGATTTTCGATAATTGTTCACAAAATAAGAATCTCTTCAAAAGTCGTTTCATTCACCTAGAATTTAATGTTCCGATGCAAGCGCTGTTTGTTTGAATTATGTTTATCGAGATTTATACTGCAATTGATATTTAAGTGAAATTTTAAGAATACTTTTAGGTAGTTAAGTGACCATGCTACTGAGTGAATAATGGAAGTATTACCCTCATGGAGGGCATTCCTTAGATTTAATATTTAATACCTATAATCATTTAATATAAAACAATTCTATAAGTAAGAAAGGAGTAAATTATGGCAACAGAACAAGTTTATGAAGTAGTGAAAAATGTTATTATGGAGGTTCTTCCTGACCTTAATCCAGAAATGATTTCCATCGAAAAGAATCTAAAGGAACTCGGTGCAAACTCAATTGATCGAATGGAAGTCGTTACGATTTCTATGGAAGAATTGGGTATTAAATTGCCTTTAATGAGCTTTGCTCAAGTCAGCAATATCGAAGGTTTGGTTAAAGTGCTATCTGAAAATGTTGGCAAAGTAGAACTTAAATAAATTGACGATTAATTGCAAGCGTGCGAAGTTGCAATGTTTACTATTTAAATGTTTGGCTTTTTATCAACATAAATGATGGTGACCAATAATAAAGTTGGGATAACCGGAATGGGGATCGTCTCTTCTATAGGTGAAGATGTCTCCTCATTCTGTAATGCTTTAATGATAGGCAAATCAGGAATCAAAATTTCGGCAGTCCAGAAGGAGCCAAAGGTGTCTGTCAACATTGCTGCCGAACTGCAAAACTTTTCTTTTTTAGAGCTTCTAAACCGTTTTCAGAATGTTCCGGAGGAAAAATTCATCAATGCGAAACGCCTTGGAAGAAGAGCTCCTTTTGCTATTCAAGCTTCAATTATATCTGCTTTGGAAGCCTGGCAAAGTGCTCAATTATTTCAAAGCAAAATACAGTCAGAACGAATAGGATTAATAGTTGCAGGTCAGAATAGCACACAAAATTTTCAGTATGATTTGATCCAAAAATTCAGAGAAAATCCGGAGTATTTATCACCGCGATATGCCCTTGAGTTTTTGGAGACAAATCAGGTCGGGGTTTTAAGTGAACTATTCGGGATAAATGGAGAAGGTCTTGTTGTTGGAGGCGCATCTGCTACCGGAAATGTAGGCATCATTAAAGGGTACCAGCTTGTACATTCTGGTTTTGTTGATGTTTGTGTAGTGATAGGCACCGTTGCGGATTTGTCACCCATGGATATTCAAGGGTTCATTAATATTGGTGCAATGGGTGGAAAGAAATATATTAATCAACCAGAAAAAGCTTGTCGACCTTTTGATAAGCAGCATGAAGGATTTATTTATGGTCAAGCGAGTGCTTGCATCATTCTTGAATCCTTAGCTAGTGCATCAAAAAGAGACGCTCCTTTTCTTGCTGAAATCAAAGGAGGTTCCATAAACCTTGATGGAAATAGCTCTTCTGATCCAAATAAGAATGGAGAAGTAAAAGCTATGCTTTCAGCCCTTAATCAGGCTGGATTGTCAGCATTAGAGGTTGATTATTTGAATACTCACGGGAGCTCTTCAGCTCTTGGAGATAAAACAGAGGCTGATGCTATTTGTGATGTATTTGGAAGTCATACTGCTGCTTTAAGGCTTAATGCTACTAAAGGGTTAACAGGTCATTGTCTGTATTCTGCAGGTCTTGTAGAAGCAATAGCTACAGTTATTCAAATGAGGCAAGGATTTCTTCATCCAAATAAAAATCTGGAAGAGCCGATTTGTAATGATTTAAAATTCTGTGAAGCTGAAGCAATTAATCACAGGATAGATATTGCTATGAGTAATTCCTTTGGCTTTGGAGGCATCAATACATCTATTGTATTAAAGCGAGATTGAGAGTATAATAACTTAACTGAAAATTTTGATTAAAATGAAGAAAACATATGTATTCCCAGGGCAGGGCTCACAAATAAAAGGAATGGGTGGAAACCTTTTTGATGAGTTTCAGGAATTGACTAAAAAAGCGGATAAAATACTTGGATATTCAATCAAAGAACTTTGTCTGAATGACCCAGGACAAAAATTGAATCAGACACAATATACACAGCCTGCTTTGTATGTTGTCAATGCATTGTCATATCAAAAGAAAATTAAAGACGGAGGAGTGCATCCTGATTTTTTGGCAGGACATAGTTTGGGTGAGTATAATGCATTGCAGGCAGCCGGAGTACTAAGCTTTGAAGATGGCCTTAAGTTGGTTAAGAAGAGGGGTGAGCTAATGAGCCAGGCCAAAGGAGGGGGTATGGCTGCTATTTTGAATTCGTCTGATGAACAAATCCGCAACATTCTAAAGGATGCAAATCTTTCAACTATAGATATTGCCAACCTTAACTCTCCCTCTCAAATTGTTATTTCAGGCTTGAAAGAAGATATTAACAACGCACAACCGCATTTTACAAATGCAAATGCTATGTTTATTCCTCTCAATACCAGCGGAGCTTTTCATTCTCGCTATATGAAAGATGCTGAAAAGGAGTTTGAAAAAGTAGTAAAGAAAGTAAAATTCTCTAAGCCAAATTTTCCGGTAATAGCAAATGTTACGGGTAAACCATATGAGTTTGATAAGATCGCTCAGGATTTAACCAGTCAAATCTCCAACTGTGTAAGATGGACTGACAGCATTACCTACTTGTTAAATCAGGGTGAAATAGAATTTGAAGAACTTGGTGTCGGAGATGTCTTAACAAAGCTTATCAGGGCGATTAAAAAGGACTATGATTTGAAAATTGCAGCTGCTAAAGAAAAAAGTATTGAAGTTCCTGCAGAAACAAAAGTTGAAGAGCCAATCAAAACGGAAGCTCTACAATCAAAGGACGAAAAATCAATAGTTGGACAAACAGGGTTAATAACAGCAAAAGAATTAGTGGATCAATGGAACAAGTCATATCCAATAGGAACAAAGGTCAAATCGGACTTTTATGAGACGCAGCTTGAAACAAGAACGGAGGCTATGATTCTATTCGGTCATCGTGCGGCGGTTTACATGAAGGATTATAATGGATATTTTGATCTAAGAGAAGTTAAAGCTATTCAATAACATTTAGTAGTTAAGGAATCAACATTAATAGCCTTGATAGATATATTTTTTACCTTCTTTGAAAAGCCATTGAATGAAAGCTTTTATTCAGATTATTTAGCTTTATTGCCGAGGGATTTGAAGGAGAGTAATTCGCGTTATATTCGATGGCAGGACAGACATTGTCATTTGTTTGGGAAATTACTTCTTATACAAGCTCTCAAGACACATAATATAGTAGCAGATATCGGGACTTATGTGAAATACGGAGCATTTAAACGTCCTCATTTAACATTACCTGATATTGATTTTAATATTTCCCATTCCGGTAATTTTGTTATGTGCGCAATCGGAAAAAATACCAGACTAGGTATCGACATCGAGGAAAACAAAAATTTAGACCTTAAAAACTTTCAGAATGTAATGAGCTCTGATCAATGGGTTGAAATAAATAATGCGACTTATCCTCTAAAAGAGTTTTATAAGTTCTGGACAATTAAGGAAAGCGTAATCAAGGCTGATGGTCGAGGATTTTCAATACCTCTGGAAAAACTTTCTGTAAAAGATAACACTGTACAGTATGATGATAAAGTATGGTTTGTTCAAGAGTTGCAAATTGCCAATGGGTATAATGCAGCCTTGGCAACAAGTAGATTTTCTGATTATAAAATTCACAAAGTAGATTTTTATGAATCGATGTTTGTTCAAGAATTTTGCCTTCGATAGAAGTTAGCTTAGATTCCAGGAATAAAGAAAGAGCTTTAAAGGCCTTGTAATACTTAGTATTGCAAGGCCTTTTTTATTTTATGGTAGGTAGTAATGTTATATACTTTAATGGTCGCTCTTTTCAGATTTACTCAGCATTAATTGCTGTAAATCTATTGTATCACTATAGAAGCATCCTGTTTTCTTAAGTGGACTAATTGATATTTTTTTTACATTTTGTTGCTTATTTTTATATTTAACTATCTTGCAAATGTTTGATTACTAATTTTTTTGAAGTTTCTGGGCCGATTTTTTATCCCGGAAAAATTTCGTTATCACTATTCTACATCTGAAGTATCACAAAAGAATTTTTGATGAAAAGTCGTGAAGAAAGAATAAAAGAACAGGAAAAGCTATTGGGAATCTTTGATGAGGTTAAAGAGGTGTTGATGAAAACTCCCGGAGTTATTAACGTAGCCATTGGTTTAAAGCAAAAATCCGGTAAGCTGACAGATGAGATAGTTTTTCAAGTTTTTGTAGAGAACAAAAAAGATATTAATTCTTTAAGTCCTGAAGAAGTAATTCCGAATGAAATCAATGGAATAAAAACAGATGTTTTAAAGGTGCCGAAAGGCAAAGCAAAGTCTGATCCCTCAGCGCACAGCCCCATTCGGGGTGGTATACAGATTGGCAATGGCAAAGGTAAAGTAGGAACACTTGGTTGGTTTGGAAGACTGACCAGTGACAATAGCCTCGTTCTTCTTACTAATGAACATGTATTATATTCCAATGGCAGCGGGGTATATGAGAATTTGATTTACTTTATCACTGCCGCGATTGCAGTTATAGGTAGTCAGGTCCAAAAAGTTGGCAGAACTTCAGGACTTACAAAAGGAATTATATCCAGCTGATGATGAAACTTATAAAATTAATGGAGTAAAATTAGCCTTTTCAGATGCAGGAGATTCCGGTTCCATTATAATTGATGAGCATATTAATATCGTCGGATTGCTTTGGGGAGGAGATCTGGATCTTCACAGTGATTATGATGTAACATTTGCCATACCAATTGTTAAAGTCCTTGATGCCCTTTCAAATTCCGGTCTTGAAACTACTCTTGAAAGTACTCCGGCAGTCAGATCAAAATTACAGGAACTACAATCTCCTAAAGAAGTAGGAATAGATAAAGACATAAAGAGAAGATTACAGGAAAGTACACATGGTACTCTTGTAATGAGTTTGTTTGAAACCCACCAGAAAGAAATAATACATCTTATAAACCATAACAGAAAGGTAAAGATAGCCTGGCAAAGATTGCAAGGTCCTTCTTTTGTTGCTCATATGATGAATAGTTTGAATGATCCCACCTATATAATTCCTAGAAAGGTCAAAGATATTTCACGACAAGACCTGATCATAAAAACTGCAGCTGTGATTAGGGAAGAGGGAAGCGAACTATTGCAAAAGGATATTGAAAAGCATTTAATTGATCTGCTTCAGTATACTTATGAACTAGATTCAATTGAAGGCCTTTTAAAAAAGGTTCAGGAAAATGCTCCGGCATAAATAAATAGTCAAACCAAATGAAGATCTGAATAAGATGGGGGGTATACAGAAGAAGAACTTGCTCGTCTGCATCGGGAAGCAGAGGAAGAGCTAAAAAAATTCCAGGTGTAGTGAGCGTAGGGTTTGGAGTCAAAGAAAGCTCTGGAAATCTCACAGACGAAATTGCATTTAGGGTTTATGTATACGAAAAGAAAAGCAAGGGTGAAATTGTGTTGAGCAAAGTATTCTAATAAAAGGGTTTTGCCTGTACCGGTCAGCCCAGCTAGAACAACTAAGTTAGATGAAAAAAAGACATCTTTTAGGGAGAAATATGTTCCAGAACTCACTTTCGCTTTCAAAGAAACTCTGAGAACCCCAAACGAGCTAGGCTCGGCCAGTGATAAACAGAATTGATCCTTCTAATAACTACACGTTAACATACTAGAGACTCATTATTCAACTTTATAAAGATGGTGTATTCTCTTTTCGGACCAAACCCGATACCGCACATGCGATTGAATACTGACATAGCAATAATAACAGTTTAATACTTAAGGCAAAAGGAATATTGTTTTTTTGTGAATAGGTCCCCCATGGTTGGGATTATGGATCTAAGTTTCTATAAATAGAATATATTTTAAATAAAGGTTTTAGATTAACAAGATATCCTTAATTAAGAAATCTCCTCTGGAGCCGCTACCTGGAAATTCTTTTACAATACCTTTTTTAGTTTTATAAGCAATAAATTATTACCTGCTTTTTTTTATTGGGATTCAATCAAAAATTATTATCTGGTTCGGATTGAGAGGTAAGTGGGTCTTATAATTTATTATTTGGTAAGTGTTTGATTTTTAGATGCATTTATTCGTAAAAATCGTAAATTTATTTTTGAATTATCACTTAAAAGCAAGAAATTAATGTCAGATTTTATGTGCCAATGCGTACAAAAATCTTGATTGCATAAGAATTTCTTGTTTAATCTTTGAAGTACTTCAATATCCGATTTTACTTTTTGTTCAAAAGTATATCCAGTTATATGAAGGGGAGACGTATAACTGGTATTACTTGAATAAAATTCTTAGCGAATTCTAAAAAAATATTCAGGGGGGCGAGAAAAGTTGGTTTCATACAATGCTTTCACATTGGATAAACCAGCTTATTTTCGGTATTAATATTTTCTATCTGAAAAAAATCTATGGATATTTTGGATTATAAGGACATAAAGCTTATTCATGCTTCTTTTAATTTCTCTCTTTGGGAAGCATGCAGAATTAAAGATAACAAACGAGTTTTGTTACAACGAAATGCTCTATTTCCAAAGGAAAGAAGTAAGGAACTGGATTTTTTTTCTCTGGTAGACGGTTTTCAATCTTCATTGCCAACTATAGTTGAAGCTGACGGACAAACACTTTTAGTATTGGAGTACTTCAATGGACAGACTTTGCCTCTCCAGAATTTATTTGCCTCTACTAATATTGCTGAAAAGATTAAAATATGCATTAGTCTCGCAAAGCTCCTTGAGAAAATTCACGACAATAAAATCATACACAATCATTTTGCTCCTTATAATATATTATTGTCTGCTGATTTTGAAGAAGCAAGGATCTTTGATTTTTCAAATGCCTCTTTTTATAATGAACAGAATCAGCATAATAGCAGAATAAATGATTCCACTTTCCTGAGTTATATTTCACCAGAGCTTACAGGTAAGGTAGGCAAACTGGCAGATTACAGAAGTGATTTATATTCTCTTGGAGTGATGTTCTATGAACTGTTCAGTGGGGTGAGTCCTTTTTATTCAGAAGATCCTTATCAGATGATTCATTTTCATCTGGCCAAAAGGCCTGTTCCTCTAAATGAATTGATTAATGGTATCCCTGAATCATTGTCACAGATTGTTCAAAAACTTTTAAATAAAGATCAGGAAAGCAGATATCAAACTGCTATTGGGCTTCGATATGACCTTGAAAGATGTCATAATGAATTGAAAAACGGATTTATAGAATCTTTTTTTAATTGGAAGCCATGATGTAGTGCTCAAGTTGCCGGATCAGTTATTTGGCCGCGAAACAGAGATCGATAAAATTAAGAATCTGCTGGAACAGGCAAGTAACGGAGAGAAAGTAATATGCTTGGTCTCTGGTATGTCAGGGAGTGGAAAGAGTAGTCTTATCAGGCATATCCATGAGCAGCATGTTGAGTCGGGATTTTTTCTACAGGCTAAATCAAACCAATTTGATCAGAATTATCCTTATTCTGTTTTCATTCAGATAATCACAGATTTTGTTAATGCCGTTCTTAGAGAAAACGAATCTGTTATAAAAAGTTATGGTTCAAAAATCCGGGATCAGATTGGTGGTTCAGGCAAGGTTCTTACAGACCTTGTTCCGGAACTTGAACTTATTATAGGTAAACAACAAGACGTGACAACATTGCCAATGGCAGAAAGCGGAAAAAGGTTTTCTTATACAATGAGAAAATTCTTTAAAATTATTTCTGCTGATGGGGCAAAGGTGATTGTCTTTTTTGATGACCTTCAATGGCTGGATAAATCTTCTTTTGATCTTTTGATCGAAGTATTGAGTGAAAAGGATATCAATAACATAATATTTATTGGTGCAATCCGGGAAGAAGAACCTAGAGAGGTAAGAAACAATTTGCTATTTAAACTGAGTGAAATCAATGAGAAGTACCACCTGATCTCCATTGCAGACTTAAGTAATATTGCAATTGAAGAATATGTGGCTACGACTTTGAAGCTTCCCGCTGAAGATGTTGCCAGTCTTGCTCAGGTAGTTTATGCAAAGACTTCAGGAAATCCATTTTTTGCAAGTGAATTTTTAAGATCCATAGTAAAACAGAAGTTATTACGCTTTGATACAAGGTGGGTTTGGGATCTGGACGAAATTAAGTCTATCAAAATTTCTGATAATGCTGTAAAATTTATAGAATCCAAATTAAAAGGATTGCCGGATGATACAAGCCGGTTATTGCAGATAGCATCCTGCCTTGGAAGTAAATTTAACCCGCGCATATTACAGATTATCCTCCCGATGTCCCTCGAAAGGATAAAGAGTAAACTGGATATGGCTTTTGAAGAAAATCTGCTTATCAAATCAGGCAATGATTATCGCTTTTCCCACGATGGTATTCAGCAAGCTGCCAATGCATTGATTTCAGATCCTCAGAAAATGCATCTGCAGATTGCCAGGAGCTTCAAAGCAAGAATGAACTCTGAGGAGCTGGAAAGTCATTTGCTGGATTTGGTATATCATTATAACTTTTCAATTCAACTTGTATTTGATGAAGATGAAAAGTTTTTCCTTTCTCAGCAGAATTACAAAGCTGCAAAGAAAATGAAGACCAGTGCGGCGTTTCAACCTTTTTATGAATTTTCCCGAAATGCAACATTGCTTCTTTCCTCTAACAAATGGAAGGTCAATACGCCTCACACTGCAGATATATATTCATTATATGCAGAAGCTGCTTATCTCACTGGGAATTTTGAAGAGATGGAGATAGCAATAGAAGAGATTCTTGCTAATTATGAATTTCAGGATAAAAAGATAAAGGTATATGAAATTCGTATCCTGGCCTATATCGCTCAATCCAGACTGAAGGAGGCAATTGATATAGGTTTATATGTATTGGGTTTGCTCGATATTAAAATTCCAGGAGCGCCTGGTAAACTAAAGGTACTTGCAGAACTCGTGAAGGTGGTCGCCTATCTGAAAATTTCCGGAGAGGACCTCTTAACAGAAAAACATCATCTGAACGATGACAGAATCTATTCTGCGATAAGAATCATTTGTTCTGTAGGGGCGGCTGCTTATAATTCAGACCCTAACCTATATGCATTGCTTTCATGCAAAGCATTTGAATTGATAATCAGAAACGGTCATTGTGAATATTCAGGATTTATATGCGCAAGCTTCGGTTCTCTGCTCATTGGGGGATTGGGTAAAATCAATTTTGGTTATAAAATTGGAAATTCTGCAGGTGCATTGTTGCTGAAACATGGAAATAATGTTCTGAAATGTAAGACTGTTTTTTTAGTGCACAATTTTGTGATGCATTGGAAGCATCATTTACGTGAATCACTTCAACCTCTTTCTGAAAGTTCTGAAATAGGACTGGAGACAGGAGATACGGAATATTCTGCTTATTGTATTTTTGTATATAATTTCAATGCTTTTTTTTGCGGCCTTCAATTGGATGAGTTGAAGAAGATAATGCTTGATAATTTTAGTGTAGTTCAGAGTATAAAACATAAGATGCCCATCATTCAACATGGGATATATACTCAAACTGTATTTAATCTGACAAGCAATGACGCAAATCCTCTCGAATTTAAAGGCGAGTTTTTTAATGAGAAGGAGATGCTAAATCTTTTATACTCAGAGAAAGTTGAAACATCACTTTTTGAATTTCATCTCTGCAAGATGTACCTGCATTACCTTTTTGGAAATATAAATGAATCAAGGGGACACGCGCATGAAGCAAAGATGAGGTTGTCGAATGTAATAGGGAGTTCGCTCAACCTCGTTTTTTATTTTTATGATTCTCTGAGTATTGCCGCAGCATTGGAAATTACTGGCCGTAACAATAAATCGATTTTATTGGGGGCTCTACATTCAAACCTTAAAAAACTGAAGGCCATAGCTGAAAATGCGCCTATGAATGGCCTTCATAAATATTATCTGGTAAAAGCTGAACTTCTGAAGTTAAAAGGGAAGTCAGAAGATGCTATAGGGTGTTATCAAAAAGCTATAGAGCTGGCTAAAAGCAACAGATATCTTAATGAAGAGGCCTTAGGTTATGAACTGTTGGCTAAATTTTATTTCAGGTCAAAGAACTATATTTTTTATGAAAGCTTCCTTACGAAGGCTATCGAGCTTTATAGTCTATGGGGTGCAAAATCTAAGGTAAGCGCATTGCGCAAAAGTGCAGATGCTAAGTTTCAGGATACAAAGGAATTATTCTCTTTGGAAAATGAAAAGCTGATTTTGCACAGTCTTTTAAAATCTGCATCAGTTCTTTCTGAGGAGATTGTTCAGGAAAAACTTTTCAGGAAGCTGATAAAAATTATTATGGAGCATGGAGGGGCTCATAAAGCGGGATTTTTTATCAGTACACCAGAAAGATTGAAGCTGGTTGCCTTTGGTGATATGGATAAATATGAAGTTGATACCAGCGGATTAGTAACAAATCACAATGAATTATTCCCGGATGGGATCATTGGGTTTGCATCAAGAAAAAAAGAAACTATTATCCTTAAAGATGCATCTACAGATGTGTTATTCAGTAAAGATCCATATATTTTAAAATTCAAACCTAAAAGCATTATTGCATTTCCACTGATCGATCAGGGTAAGCTGGAAGGTATGTTGTATCTGGAGAATAACCTTACTGCAAATATATTTTCGGCAAGAACTATTGAATTTTTAAAAATATTATCAGGCCAATTGACTATCTCTTTACGAAACTCAAGGTTTTATGAAGCATTGGAAGGTGAAGTACTGGCAAGAACCAAAGAGCTGACAGATGCCAATCTGCTCTTGACCAAACAAGGAGAAGAGATTTTTAAGCAGAATACCTTGCTTAAAGAAGCCAGAGACAGGGCAGAAGAATCATTAAAAGTTAAAGAAGATTTCCTTTCTTTAATGAGCCATGAAATACTTACTCCTCTGAATGTGATTCTTGGATTTACAGATTTACTGATGCTGGACAAATCTTCTGGTCCTTTACATGATAATATCAGAAAGATTAAAATAGCCACAAGTACTTTACTGTCTCTTATTAATGATATACTTTATTCTGCACGTATCGGTTCAGACAAAATAATGCTTGTTGAAGAAGATTTTGATCTTCATGAACTAATGATGGGGGTGCGGCTCATGTTCCATGACATGATTACCTCCAAGGGCCTGGAGTTTGTTTTTAATATGGATCCTTCCGTTCCTCATGATATTTGCGGAGATAAAAATAAACTGAATCAGATTCTGATCAACCTTATTGGCAATGCTGTAAAATTTACCCATAAGGGAAAGATAGAAGTAAATGTACGCACAGCAAAGGCATCAGAAGATTTCATCTATCTTGAATTTTCAGTTTCAGATACAGGAATCGGCATTGAAGAAGATAAACAGGATGCAATATTTCAAGAGTTTACGCAAGCCTCAAGTAATATCTCTAAAAATTACGGCGGAAGTGGGTTAGGACTAACCATAGTACAAAAATTAGTCAAATTGTATGATGGAGATATAAAGGTTCAAAGCGCTTTTAATAAAGGATCTGTTTTTAAATTTAATATAAAACTTAAATGGCTTTCAGGTAAGTCTAGAGGAAAAACTTTTAATACTAATTCCGGCATACTCAGGGGTAAGAGAATTTTACTTGTAGATGATGAACCTTTAAATCTTGAACTGGCGGGAGAAATTTTGAAGAAAAGAGAAGCAGAAGTCTCTTCGACTGTCAGTAGCTTTCAAGCTATTGAAATGATTAAAAATCATGATTATGATATTGTGGTTACTGACTTGAAAATGGCTGAAATGAGTGGAGCAGAATTGTGTAAGTTCATTAGGAGGAGTTTGTCATTCCCTAAGAACCAGATACCTGTTCTTGTGCTTACGGCTCATATTTTTAAACAAAAAGATATACTTGCGGAAGAGGCAGGCGTCAATGATGTAGTATACAAACCTGTAAATGCTGCTGAGCTAGTGACAGCAGTTTGTAAGTTGATCGGGCATTCTGAGCTGCTTGACGATGATCTGACTGCCTTGATCCATGAGGATCAAGGCAATGCCTTCCCTTATCTATCATCCATCTTTCAAGATCGGGAAATTTTTAACAAACACCTGAACAAACATATAGGTAAACTGGAATTATATAATGAGACTTTTGCTGATAATATCAATAAGATAGATTTTAAATCCCTTGCGTTGACGATTCATAGTATATACAATGTTTTAAATGCGCTAGATATCAAAAATCTCAATGATCAGCTAAAAAAGACTGAAGAAGTGTTTGAAAATACTGAGGCTTTAAGTAGTCTGCTTTATGCAGAATGTGGTAAGCTGCGAGAATCATTTTCTGATTTAATGAAACAAACAAATGAAAATTAAAACACTCATAATTGATGATCAGGAAGAAGTAATAGATATACTGAGTGACTTGGTTAAAGAGCATTGTAAAGATCTTGAAATTTCAGGTACAGCCTCTGATCCTCTAGAGGCGATGAAAATGATTGAAACCTTATCTCCTGAATTGATTTTCCTCGATATAAAAATGCCCGGGCTTTCAGGATTTGAATTGCTGAAGAAAGCTACCAGAAACTTTGACGTGGTAATAATATCTGCACATAAGGAATATGGTCCTGAAGCCTACTCCAATGGAGCCATACATTATTTGCTAAAACCTTTTGAGGTTGATAAACTGATTGAGGCTGTTGAACGCGTCTGTGAAAAGAAAGCATCTGCAGATCCTGATGTGGTTATTTCTAAAGGAAGAATAAGAATTCCGGATAGCGAAGGTTTTTATGTGGTTCCCATTGCAGATATAATAAGATTTCAGGCAAGTGGCAACTATACTGAAGTATTTACTGTAAAAGGTCAATATATGACAACAAAAACTTTAGGTATATATGAAGTTAAACTTAAAGGATATGATTTTATAAGGGTACACAACAAGCACCTTATAAACAGCAATTACGTAGTCAGATATATTAAAGGGAAATCAGGAATTGCAGTTATGTCAGACGATACTTGTATCGATATATCCAGAAGAAAAAAAGATGAATTTTTGAAATCTATTTAAGCAAAATTTTTCATTCGAACCTTTAACGTTATTAACAATGGAAAGCACAGAGGGATACTTAAAAGATGACGAGAAAAAAAAGTATACTGAAGATGATATCAAGTATACCGATAAGCTCGTAGAACTGCTGGAAAAAGAGTTATCCAGGTTATCTAAGCAAGATTATTCCAGAAGAATATTCAGTCCGATGATGCACGCATTCCTTGAAGCTGAATTCGTTGTTGATACTAATCTTCCTCAAGAGTTAAGGGTTGGATTATTTGAGAAACCGGGTGAAAAATTTGTCGCGAAAATGCGTTATGCAAGTGCTTACAGAAAAAACAAAATTATTAAAAAAGATGTGAGGACGCTTGCTATACGCGTATATCATAAAGATCGTGAGATCAATCAGGATTTCCTGCTGGGAAGCTCTCCTCATTTCAGATCCAGAACAGTTAAACAAACTTATCTCGGACTTAAGCTTCTTTTCAGCGGTGGACTGATGATACTTTTAGGCATCATAATATGGCCCTATGTAGCACTGATGGCACTCAAGTCAAGAAAGAAAACCTTAGATCTCTTTAATATTCCTTTTTATAGTCAGACCGCCTATACTTTTGGAAATGAGAAAACGCTTGTCAAATACATTGTTAAACCTAAGGAAGAATATGAATTTCTGAACTATCCTGACTACGATCATCCGGACTATTTGAAGAATGTCATGAAGAAAAGATTCCATAGTCTGCAGTTTGGTCAAAAGGTAATTCTTGATGTATATCTTCAGTTCCAAACTCCTGAAGATACTAAACCTGAAGATCCTGTAGTAGTATGGAATGGACCTCTGACACATGTTGCTACTATTAGAATTCCAAAACAGGTATTTGATACAAAGGAAAGAGTTCAAGAAGGACAGGATATGGAATATAATGTAGGGAACAGTTTACCAGAGCATAAATATTTCGGTGCAATGAATTGGGCAAGACACGTTATTTATGAGAAACTTGCAGAGTATAGACGAAATGTGCGTGAGCGTCAGCTAAAAAAGGAGAGTAAAGAGAAAGATCTCAAATTAGTATGAAAGACATTGATTATAAATTATCAAATCAAAAGTCTTTTAATGCTGTTGCAGAAATAATGCATGGCAGAGAGAAAGCTCTGAAGGAGCTGCTTAAATTGGGTATGAAAAAGATTTCGGGTTCTCTGAACCTGGACATCCATTTTTTTAGATGGTTTCTGATCACAGGAGAAAATATTGTCCTTGATGAGTTTGATATTGCTTCAAAACCTGATCTGGAAAAGAGTTATCTGGTATTCTCCATGAATTATGATGGAGATAAGGACACAGTTCTATTAAACCTCTATAAATTACTTGAAAGCTTTATAGATAAGATCTATTCGCTTTGCTATGGGTATACAAGTGAATCTGATAGCCAAGCCTTTCTTTGTTATATAAAATCGAATGCAATAAAGGAGTCATTGTTCTGGGTTGGAAAACCAGGCTGGTCAGTTAAGAGGATTATAGCTGAAAGAAATCTTCGTTCTGAAGTTGAAAAGGAATTGAGTGTGCTTGATCCTTCAGAATTTCCTGAAAAAGCGGAGGCCATTCGGAATAAATATAAAGAGTCTACTTTTAAATCCCATCCATGGTATAAAGTAATATGGACCTTAAGATTGATGTGGAGACTTTTAGTTTGTTTAGTTCTTGGTATAACATTCTCACCTGTGGGTATACTTTTTTCTTTATACCGGCAGTATATCGTGAAAGATGTGAAAGCAAAACCGTCTAAGGTTAATTATGATCATTATAAGAAGATTAGTAAAGAAGAGAATAATGTACTTCAGAATCAATTAAGTGTTCATGGGATATTAAAAAATTCTCCAACATGGATATGGTATTGGAAGTTTCAGGTATCACTCAGTCTTGCAAGGTTTTCAGGGGGGCGTAAACGAAGTGGAAAACTTGCAGGGATTGAAAGTATTCATTTTGTAAAATGGCTCATTATACCTAATAAATTTATTCATCCCGGGAAGAAGAAAGAGAAAATATTTCACTGTCTTTTTTTAAGTGATTATGATGGTACTTGGGAAAGCTACATCAGCGACTTTATTGACAGAGGAGCGCAGGCTATCAATTTCAATTTTTCCAATATGAGAGGATATCCTAAAGTATCATTTTCTTTTAAAGGAGGAGCTTCCTCTGGTACTTCATTTAAGCCTTTGGTAAGAAAGAATCAGATAGAATGCCCGTTCTGGTATTCCGGATATGCAGATGTTGTGATGAAAGATAAATTGAGAAATGCATCTATTTCAGATGGAATACAAAAGGAAAAAATGAGTGATGCCGAGTTTCATCAATGGTTAAAGTTATTTGCTTGATCTAAAACATGAATCGTATGAAGGAAAACATTGCTAGTTCACAGTTTCAGGTTGAAGATATTCAATCGTTCATTTATCTGGGCTATAGAGACCTTAAATCTTCAGCGTACTTGTTATGTAGGTTTAATAAGGAAGCTATTGAAGAAGCAAGGAAATGGTTGAAGCATAATTTAAATTTTATTCAGACACTTGATAAAGACCTTGGAGAGAATGCTTTAAATATTGCTTTCACAAAAGAAGGGCTTGGAAAGCTTGGTATTGATAATGATGAATTACATACTTTTTCTATTCCTTTCATCGAAGGAATGACAGCAAGGCAAAAAATTCTTGGTGACTTTGAACAAAATGATCCTGCAAACTGGAAATGGGGAAATGAAAAGGAAGATAGTGCTGTTGATATGCTATTGTTGGTCTTTGGAAAAGATCCTGCTGCTCTTGAAAAGAAGATTGATAGTCTGGAATTTAACAGTGATCACATCAACCTTGTTTACAGAGTAGATTCTGCTTTCAGGGATAAAGAACATTTTGGTTTTCGTGATGGAATTACTGATGTTACTACAGAGGGCTTTCTAAGCCATTATCTCAACAGGCATCCGGATAATGAACATAGTGGTAAAGCTAAATTCTGGAATATCCATCGTGATGATGTACTGAAAGATGGAGAAGTTCTTTTAGGTTATACAAATGAATATGATGAGAAATCAGAAAGCCCGCTCGTAAAGTTAGAAAGTAAATACCTCTCACACAATAGATCAGACTCACAGACTTCGTTTAAAAGCGATTTCGGAAGAAATGGTACTTATCTTGTATTCAGACAACTCGACCAGGATGTAAGCTCTTTCTGGAGTTATGCAGACGAGCAAGCAAAAGCATCAAATATAGAAGGAATGGATGCTCAATACATAGCATCTAAAATGGTAGGTCGCTTGCCGGATGGCACATCTTTTATCAGTAAAGATGAAAATATCAGTGGTTATGTAAAGGAAGACCCTGATGGGTTAAAATGTCCTTTCGCATCTCATGTACGAAGGTCTAACCCCCGTGATTCAATGATCCAGGGTAAACCTGAAGAATCTTTAAAGGCGGTGCGCAATCATAGAATTATACGCAGGGGTAGATCATATGGTGTCGGCATAAGTGATGCTCGTGATATGAAGGAGTTTATAAAAGATGCAATAGCTGCTTCTTCTGTAGATAAAGGCAGTAGGGGGTTGAACTTCATATGTTTTAATGCTGACATTTCTCAGCAATTTGAATTCATTCAGCAAAATTGGATTAATAACCCCAAATTTCTGGGATTATATAATGATCCAGATCCCTTGGTTGCTAGTCTCCCTGTAAATGGTAAAACATTTTCTATTCCTGATCAACCATTTAGAAAACGACTAGAATTGCAAAAGAATTTTGTGACAGTTGTAGGAGGAGCCTATTTTTTTATGCCTGGTTTAAATGCGATCAGATATCTGGTGCACAAGGAATCTATAGTAAGCATAAGCAATGATGAGGGGAAATCATTTATTGATATTGGATTATCAATTTATTAGATAAGAACTTAATTTTTACCTGGAACCTTTATAGGTTAATTTTTACTTTGCGATTTTTAGCCCTGACAGATGACAAGTCTCAGTTTACTGGTACTTTGTCACCTGTCAGGATTTTTTTTAGATTTTTTTCACTACACAAATAAAATTCTTATTAATCCTGTTTTTATAGCATACAGGCGAATTATTCCTGACGATGTTCTTAATAATATCATTCAATATTAAATGTACCCTGTAACTCCGAATAGATAAATAAATTGTTGGCAATAATATTTTTACTGACTAGTTCTATAGTCTGTAAAATATAATAGGTATGATAAGCAAATATCCGTTTCGTCTTTTGTTTTTTGATAGGAGCAAGTGGGTATTTGCATTTATATTACTTTTTGTCTTATCCATAATTTCTGTAGTGGCTGAAGGCACAAAGGAATTAATGCCTAAATCCACAGATCATGGAGTGGTTCAGATATTCGATCGTTCAAGATTGTTTATGACGTACGATGCTCCAAAGGAAAACCGACTCAATATTCACATTTGCAAAGCTGGTGAAGTTATTTATTTTGGTTTTAATCAACCGGATGAAGACGTTTACTTCAAACTTAAAAGTCCGGATGGCACTGTGGTGATGGGGCCTACATTAATACCTGCCTCTGGTGCTGGTTTTATTGCAAACTACAATCAGGCGGTGGCTGGTCCTTTACAATTATCTGTGGGTGGTTATAATGCTTTGTCATATACGTCTCTTACAGATGGTGATTATTATATAGAATTTAATCCTGTTTCTCCGACAACTAAAACAGATTCAAAGAGATACTTTGATTTGTTTGATATAACTGTTGCAGATGGAAATAAACCAAAGCCTGGCCGGCTATGGTCTTATACATGGGACATCAATACAACCGCTGCTGACTACGCTTTTAACGGAAAGATGTATGTGCTCTCAACGGATAGTATTGTTACATCTATAGACTTCAATGGAATACAGCCTTTCGGTGCTACTATCAGCGCAAATTCCAAAGGATGTACAAGTACCGGAATAGCTATTAATGACAGAGTGAGTAGAGTAGGTAATGTAACTTATCCAGAGTATAAAATATTTCTTAATGATCCTGATCCTGCTTGTTATCCAACAGGCACCTTTGGTAATTTTTTGCAAAAGCCATTTATAAGCGGTTGTGATCCTGATAATAGATGCATTAATATTAATGTAGATAAGCCCGGAAATATTGAAGTATTGCTGGAAATAAATGGCCAGGATGGCTATCAACCCAATTCGACGGATAGAATTATCTCAGCTTCTGTACAGAAAGGTGAGAATTGTATTAAGTGGAATACAAGAGATGGCAATGGAGATATAGTCCCTCCTGGAGCGTCAGTTGAAATAGAACTAAGTTACGGAAATGGAATAACACATCTTCCACTGTATGATGTCGAACATCATAAGAACGGTTATATTGTTGATCTTGTAAGGCCTATAGGCCCCAAGCCTCAATTGTTTTGGGATGACAGTCAACTCAAATCAGGAACTGCAACTGATGGACTTACCAACCTCATCGGGTGTACCAATGCAGGTGGATGTCATCAATGGAAAGACAGAGGAACAGACGATTGCAAAAACGAATGTCCAGAAACGATTAATACATGGTGGTACGCCCGAATGGTAAAGGAGAAGGTTGGTTATTTAGTCTCAGTTCCCAAGGTTGATGCAGAATCTAGAAATAATCCAGGCGATATAAATGACACTCTTGTTTGTGTCAATATTTCTAGCTTTCAACTTAGTGGCACTTTAACAAATGCCTCAAGTGCCCAATGGACTGGAGGGGACGGCGTATTTAATGCTTCTCGCGTTGGTCTTACCCCTATATATACACCTACTGTAGAGGAGAGAAATTGGGGGTCTGTTAAATTATATTTGAAATCGAATGCACAGATAAATTGTCCTTCTGCAATAGATTCCATGCTGATTCTTTTCAAAAGACTTCCTGAAGTAGATGCCGGTGATTCTCTCATTTTATGCGAAACTACAAAAGTAATTGATTTGACTGGTGTTGTTAAAAATGCTACAAGTATTATCTGGTCGGGGGGGGACGGTGTTTTTGGGGATAAGAATAAACTTGCAACATCATATACACCTTCTGCTTCTGAGTCAAAATCAAATTCCTTTCTGTTAAGACTTACTTCTGCCACTGCCTCGCCATGCCCTGATGTATTTGATGAGGTTAAGATAATATATAAACGTGCTCCTACTGTTGAGGCAGGTTTGCCAATCTTTCTGTGTGCAGATATAGATTCTGTTATCATATCAGGGGGCAGTTTGAATGCTACCGGCTTAAAATGGAGTGGGGGAAAAGGCAGCTTTTCAAACGATACAAAGGCTCAAACTTATTACAGAATTAAACCAGATGAGAAGGCAGGTGATATAACCCTTAATTTAAAGGCAGAGGGAGAAGCTCCATGTGTTGCAGTTTCTGATGAAATTAAAATTTTGTTTAATCCTTTGCCTGATATAAACGCTGGCAATGATTTAAACAGTTGTTCGGGTGATGTAGCTATTTTCGAATCAAAGTCTTCTCCAGCTTATTCTTATGAATGGATAGATGAAAAAGGCATAGTAATTGGTAATGAGGCTACATTGAAAGTTACTTCTTCCGGAGATCGTACATATATTCTTATTGGAAAAGATAGTAAAGGATGTGTTTCTTCTGACACGGTAAAGCTCATAGCGAATTCAGTTCCGGTATTGAATCTACCAGCAGAAATTTGTCTGAACGATACTTTAAAGATCTATGCTAATTCACAATCAAATTCTTTTGCAGGAACCTATACCTGGAAAAAGGATGGAGAAGTCTTGCCGAGCAAAAACACATCTGTTATTAATGTATTTGAAGCAGGAGTCTATGAATTAGATTTTAAAAACGGAAATTGTAAAGCTTCAGGAAAGACGGTTGTATGGGCTCCTCCGGCTTTGACTGTCATTGATTCAATTGTTGAATGCGAAAATACAAAGGTTGTTTTAACCGCTAATAAGATTGAAAATGCCTCTTATATCTGGTCTCTTGATGGAGTCCAATTATCATCTACTACTTCCTCTATCGAAGCAATTTCTTCCAACACAATTCAAAGATTTTTTGTAGAGGTAAAGGATACTCATGGTTGCAGGGATATAGACAGTCTCATGCTGGTAGGAATCCCAGTGCCAAAGATAATTGCTGAAGATACTGGAATTTGCCCTGGTAAAGATGTTGTGCTGGATCCTATTGTCAAAAATACTTATAACGTTATGCGTTTTCCAGTTGAATATACTTGGTATGATAACGGTCAGGATATTGAAATTCATGATACAGTTTATCGCACTTCAAAAGCTGGAAATTATGAGGTTTCGGTGAAGGTTGGAACTTGTTATGATAAGAAATCTTTTTCAGTGAGAACTTTTTCTTATCCTAC
This sequence comes from Sporocytophaga myxococcoides DSM 11118, assembly GCF_000426725.1. Taxonomy (NCBI): domain Bacteria; kingdom Pseudomonadati; phylum Bacteroidota; class Cytophagia; order Cytophagales; family Cytophagaceae; genus Sporocytophaga; species Sporocytophaga myxococcoides. The sequence goes on from NZ_KE384560.1 coordinate 326,335, forward strand.
AAAATCACTTCCTGAATCAGTGAAGTTTTGCAAAGAAGAGTTCCAATTCTATGAGTTAACAGCAGGACTTGGAAAAACATACTTGTGGCATGAGACAGGTGACACAACTCGCTCAATAAACATCGCATTGCCAGGAAGATATTCTGTTATGATTACCAATGAAAATGGTTGTAGCATAGAAGACGCTACTGAAGTGCGTGAATTATGTCCTCCGAGACTATATATATCTAACTCATTTTCTCCAAATAAGGATGGGAAAAACGATACTTATGATGTCTTTGGCGCAAATTTTACAAACTTTAGAATGCTCATCTTTAATAGATGGGGAGAAATAATTTTTGAAAGCAAGGATCGGAATGAAGTATGGGATGGTCAATATAGAGGAGAGCCTATACCTATTGGCGTTTATCCCTGGGTGATTACTTATGAGGGCGATTCGGAAGAGTACAAAGGCCCATATAAAATGGAAGGAAGCGTTACAATTGTTAGATAATCGTCTTAAGTCAAATGAGGTTGAGTATAAAGAATTTGTATTTGTCATTGAGCGCATTGATTACAATGATAGTTTTGTTTGTTGCCATAAATAATGCAACAGCACAGGATATTCAGTTTTCTCAGTTTTATGCTAATACTTTATATCTTAACCCCGCATTTGCAGGAAGTACTCATGATTTAAGAGGAGTACTGCATCAGCGGATCCAATGGCCTAAGCTTGAGGCTAAATACATAACATCTTCGGCGAGCCTTGATACCTACATCAAGAAAACAAAAGGAGGTGTAGGGTTAATAGTCATGAAAGATTGGCAGGGAGCAAATACAATAAGTTCTACAGATATTGCGCTTCAATATGCTCAGGAAGTAGATTTTTCACCAAAATTTTCAATGAGGTTTGGTTTGCAGGGAGCATATGTTTCAAGAAATATCAACTATGCGCAGTTGACATTTCCTGACCAGTACACGGATGGTGGATATTCAGGCCTTGCCACTTCTGAAGATTTTGGTGCGAATCGAAAGAACTTCTTTGATCTTTCAGCTGGAACAGTTTTGTATTCGGATAAGCTATGGCTCGGAATTTCCGCTCATCATATAAATAATCCTAATCAGTCTTTTTATAATGAAGTAAGCAGACTGCCTGTTAAAATCGGAATTGTGGGCGGATATAAAATAGAATTAGATGGAGGAGAAGCAAATAATGGAAATAAGACCAACAGGTATACTCTGACTCCTACCTTTTATTACAAAATGCAGGGGAAATCCGATCAGCTGGATCTTGGTATTTACGGGATGCGTGAAGACCTGATGGTGGGATTCTGGTATAGAGGTATTCCTGTAAAACATTATGAAAGAAACCTTCAGAATAATGAATCCATGGTAGTGCTTTTGGGCTGGAGGATAAACAAATTAGTAGTTTCTTATAGCTACGATTTTACTATTTCCAAGCTGAATAACACACGGACAGGAGGTTCACATGAATTCAATCTTACATACATTTATCCATTGCCACTGAAAAGAAAAATATATAAAAGACTTCCATGTCCTAAATTCTGATCATTTTCCTTAGTATGATCAGATATTTTTAAATTTTTTATGGATTTTTTCACTTAATAAAACTATTTTATCCCCTTGTGCTTTAATAGGTCAGTACTGAATGTGATTATTCTAATCTTATTTTAATATCTCCATCGCGTTACAGACCAGATCTGGCATGATGTCTGTTATATATGTCCTTCTTGAAGATGGAAGGTTTGAAGAGCTGTGGGAAGAAGGTCTAGTAGAAGTAATATGTTTAATTATAAGTGAAAAGTTATGCTGTTTTTGTTTGATATTTCATTGCCATTTAAAGATCCTGTATTAGTATTCTCAGTGGTATTGTTTATCATATTCTTTGCCCCGATAGTACTCAAGAAGTTCAGGATTCCAGGCATCATAGGTCTTATTCTTTCAGGTGTGATTGTTGGTCCGAATGGTTTTAATCTTTTGTTGAGAAACTCGGGCATTGTCCTTTTCGGTACTGTAGGTCTTTTATATATCATGTTCCTTGCTGGACTGGAGATAGATTTGAATGATTTTAAAAAGAACAGAAATAAGAGCTTAATTTTCGGTGGATTTACCTTCTTCATTCCTTTAACACTAGGTTCACTTGTATCTTATTATATTCTTCATTTGAATATTCAAGGTTCTGTTTTGCTAGCGAGTATGTTTGCATCTCATACCCTTGTTTCCTATCCTATAGCAAGTAAACTGGGCCTTACCAAAAAGCAAGCGGTAACCCTTGCCATTGGAGGTACTATCATTACGGATACAGCAGTATTATTATTGTTGGCAGTTATTACAGGTTCCGTAAGTGGTAATCTTGATACAGCTTTTTGGGTTAAGCTGTCTATATCCCTCGTAATATTTGGATTTATTGTACTCTATATCTTTCCAAAAGTTACCAAGTGGTTCTTTAAAAATGTTCAAGGAGATGGAGGCGCACAATATATTTTTGTCTTAGGCATTGTATTCGGTGCGGCTTTTTTATCAGAGGTTGCCGGTGTAGAGCCTATTATCGGAGCTTTTCTGGCAGGTCTCTCTCTCAACAGACTGATACCTCACACATCACCTTTGATGAATAGAATTGAGTTCATTGGCAATACATTGTTTATTCCGTTTTTCCTTATCAGTGTTGGGATGATCGTAGATGTAAAAGTATTGTTCAATGGATATCAGGCTCTTTTTGTTGCAGGAGTATTGATTGTTCTTGCTTTATTCAGTAAGTGGGCCGCGGCGTTCATCACTCAGAAAATATTTAAGTTTTCTTCTATAGAAAGAAACTTAATTTTCGGATTAAGCAGTTCTCATGCTGCAGCGACACTTGCAGTTATACTTGTAGGCTTTGACTTGAAGCTATTTGATGAAGCGATTCTTAATGGAACCATATTGCTCATTCTTGTTACCTGTATGGTCAGCTCATTTGTCACTGAAAGCGCAGGAAGGAAGTTGGCAATAGCAGAATCAAAAGGTGGTGAGGAGTATCATGAAATAGAAGAAAGAATCTTAATAGCCATAACAAATCCTGCATGCATTGAATCCAAAATTGATATGGCTGCAATGTTAAAGGAATCGGATAAGTCTAAACCTATCTATGCGGTGTCAGTTGTGAACGATGATGAAGAAGCAAGAGACAAGCTCATTCAAAATAGAAAGATGGTGGAAAAGGCAATAAAACACGCCGCTTCTGCAGAGAATAAACTTGAGGTTGTATCCAGGATAGATCTGAATATTGCGAATGGAATAGCGCGTGCAGTAAAAGAGCTGATGATTACCGAGATCATTATCGGCTGGCATGAAAAGAATACAACTACTGAAAAGTTGTTCGGTACGGTGCTTGAAAATCTTGTAGAACGTACCGATCAGATGATCATAGTATCCCGTTCACTGCAGCCTTTGAATACTATCAGTAAAATTTTCGTAATGGTTCCTCCAAATGCTGAACTGGAGATTGGTTTCAAAAGATGGGTTCATATGGTGAAAAAGTTATCCAAGCAGATTAACAGCCAGGTGATTTTCTTTGGTGTGTCTGAATCCTTGCAACATTTGAAAAAAGCAGTAAATGAAAGTAAGCCAGGTATAGAGGCTGATTACAGAGGGTTTTCGGATTGGGATGATTTTCCATTTTTCTCTGGTCAGATAAATGAAGATGATCTCTTCATTGCGATTACAGCAAGAAAGGCTACTTTATCGCATACGATATTCATGGATTCTATTCCGAAAATTTTGCAAAGGCATTTTGAAAAGAATAACTTCATGCTTGTCTATCCTGAGCAATTCAGTGAAGATCCTGAAAATAGAAATCTTCAGCTGGACGGGATGACGACCTCATTGATAAGAGAAGACTTGCAAAGATTTAACAAGATTGGTAAGATTTTAAAAGGAGTTATAAAATGGCGCAAGAAATAATTATGAAGCGGAACAGACTTTTGTATTTCTTTATTATTATAGCTCTTATATGTACAGGACTGGCTGCAAGGAAGTGGCAGATTTATTTACCTGATATGATCAATGTTTACCTGGGAGACGCGATTTGGGCTGCTATGATTTATTTTGGTATAGCCTTTATTTTCAACAGACGGAGCATGTCGTTTATTGCAATGCTTTCATTGACGTTTTGCTATTGTATCGAAGTAAGCCAGTTTTATCACGCACCTTGGATTGATGCAATAAGACATACCAGAATCGGCGCTCTTATTCTTGGATTTGCATTTTTGTGGAGCGATATTCTTGCTTATACTTTGGGAATAAGCATATCATTTCTAGGTGAATACTTCTTTTTTAAAGGAAATAGGAAGGAAGTAAATGTTGTAGCTTAATGCTACTCAATGTGTTAATTCTATTCTTTAGTTTTTTATAAGGCACTTTTTCTGATTAATCATCGCTATAAACTTTAATGGGTTTTTAGACGTTTCTTTATATGCAAATCTTAATTTTGCAGCCTTTCAAATATAGATATGATATTCAGTGGTTGGTTTAGGGATAACCTAAAGGAGTATAAAGACACTATAAAGATTGCTTACCCTGTAGTTCTGAGTCAGTTCGGACATATTGCAGTTGGTGTTGCAGACAGCATTATGGTTGGTTCACTAGGCAGTATTCCACTTGCATCGGCTACATTTGCCTTCAGTGTATTCGTCCCATTTATGATGTTTGCGATAGGTCTGACCTATGGCATTTCCCCTTTGGTAGCCAAAGCCGATGGTGAACAGAATCATGAAGAAATAAGAAAGATTCTGAAACACAGTATTGTGTTGAATTTCGTAGCTGCAGTATTGCTGGCAGGAGGGTTGTTATTCGCTGCTCCGCTTTTGCAATATTTTCAACAGCCACAGGAGGTGCTATCACAGGCAATCCCTTTCTTTAAAATTCTTGTATGGTCGTTAGTACCCTTAATTTTATTTCAGATATGGAAACAGTTTGCAGAAGGACTTGCGATTACAAAACAAGCGATGTACATCACAGTAATTGCGAATGTAATGAATCTCTCGCTTAACTATCTTTTAATTCATGGTCACTATGGATTTCCTAAGCTTGGGACAAATGGTGCGGCTGTTGCTACTCTGATCTCAAGGATATTCATGGCAGTCACGATTTTCATATTTGTTATCAAATATTCCCGCACTAATATTTTCATCATAGGATTACAAAAGATTAATTATTCTTTAAAGGAATTTAAAAGATTGTTTAGGGTAAGTATTGCTGTTGGTTCTCAGCTTGCTTTTGAAACCGGGGCATTTGGAATGGCTGCTATTATGATTGGTTGGTTAGGTGCTTCGGAAATGGCAGCACATCATATTGCATTAAATATGGCAGCAGTAAGTTATATGGGGGCAACAGGAATAGGTGCAGCTGCGACTGTGCGTGTTGGAAATGAATTGGGAAGAAAAGATTATCATGCTGTTCGAAACGCGGGAAAAGCAGCATTTCATCTTGTTGTGATTTACATGAGCTTCTGTGCTTTAGTGTTTGTGCTATTCCGACATGACCTGCCTTGGTTTTATATCAATGAAGAGCCTATCTGTAAAATGGCTGCATCGCTCTTATTGATCAGTGCATTTTTCCAATTGTCTGATGGTATTCAGGTAGTTTATCTTGGAGCCCTCCGCGGAATTGAAGATGTGAAGATGCCTACAGCTATTGCCTTGCTGGCTTATTGGGTTATAGCCTTGCCATTAGGGTATCTACTTGCGTTTCCGCTTAACATGGGAGTAGAAGGTGTTTGGTATGGACTTTTGATAGGACTTACTGTTGCAGCGGTGTTGCTGTATTATAGGTTTGAGAAGAAGTCGAAGGAGTTGATATAGGCATTGGAGAGGTCGGATGTTTATAGATAATAATACCTGAAAATATTATACGACCCCGATCGGGTCGTATAAGTGAAATCAACTTTTTTGTACATTTATTTTATCACCTGAATTATCCTTATTTGACTTTCGATTGTTTTTCTTTGTTGTTTTTATTCCTCATCATTAAAATTGCGCCCATTGTAGCCCCCACTCCAGCTGAGCTATCAATATTGGTATAATATCCAACTATTCCTGCTGGAATCCCAATCACTATCGCCCCGACAAGAGCCCATCCAATTAATCTAAAAGTATTGCTTTTAGTATCTACTAATGCTTGGATGTTATTTTCTGTCAAATCCTTTCCCGTATAGATGTTAACCTCAAAATTTGAAATAAATGTATCCCAAAGTTTCTCCTCCTTCCAAGTCACGATCTGTCCAATTGTATTTACATTGATTGTTGAATGAATTGTCGGACCATCAAACCTTATTTGGATTTCGCTTTTCCATTTTAATGAATTAAAAGTTAGAAAATTCTGGAACAATGAACCTCTTTTATAAATCATATATTCATCAGATTCTCTTGTTAAAATAAAGCCATTCTTAGAGAAATAATTCCTAGTTAAATTTTTATTAATGGATAATTCATTGCTGGTTAAAATGGTAATTTCTTTTTTCATTCCTATTAATTTAAAATATAATTACACCTGCCAATACTCTTCAAAGTTTCGTTCGAAACGTTCTTCAATTTGTGATGACAGTCTAACCTAAATTTCTTTTTCCTTTTGTTCTCCTTTTGCCATAGCAAAGTAAATATATCTTCCCGTCTTTGAATAAATTGAGCTTATCTGACATTTCAGAACATATTTTGATAATGCGTAAATTTGCCTTTTGACATCAATTTGGTGCAATTATGACGCAATTGGTGCAATTATGGTGCAATTCAAAATTTATAGAAGGCACCTGCTCCTTTGGCTTTAGATGATTTTAGAATCTTCTTTTCAACAAGTTCTGTTAAATCTCTTGTAGCAGTCATTCTTGCCATTCCGGTTAATTCTTGATATTCTTTATTGGAAATCTTCCCATTCTTTTTCACGTATTCAACCACTTTAATTTGCCTTTCATTCAATCCAAGCCTAACAAGATAATCTGCATTCAGAATGTCTTTGATAATTGTAAGCAGGAACCCGCCATCCTGTTCTTTCATTTCAGGTTCTTGAAGTTCTGCTGCTTTGCAACTGTCAATGATCTTGATAGTACCTCTTCCCCAAGCGTCAATATATCCGCCTTTGAAACAAACGTCAGCAATAATGGGATTTCTAGGTCTTGAAGCATGAGGGCGCTTTAATGCCTCCAGTGTTAATCCTTCCATAAGGGAACCTTCGTTCCATATATTGATCTTTTTTATTCATGCTTCTCAATTTTTTCTTCACAAGAAAAAAATAAGAGCAATAGAATGATTAGGTTAAATCTATACATTTTCTGACCAGCTAACTTGATTAATCTAAAAAATTATCTATCCACATTTTACTTACCTCTTTTAAAAGAGTCATTTAAAAATAGTATTCAAGATGTTCATTTCACAACCGCAATAAAAAAAGCCCCGAAGTTAATTTCCTCCGGGGCTTTTTATTGAAATATTTTTAAAGTTTAGTTCTCAGCTTTCTCCGTAACAGATTCTTCTTTGCCGGTATCTTTAAAGAACCTTTTCTGCCAGATAAGTATAATACATACTCCAACAAATATAGCTGCATCAGCGATATTGAATATAGGCCAGAATGCATAGTGTTCTCCTCCGAATATAGGAATCCACTCTGGAAGTCTGCCTTCCCAGATATCGATATAGAACATATCTATTACCTGTCCATGAAACCATGGTGTACTTGCGCCATCAGGAGCATTGTTCAGTAATACTCCATAAAATGTGCTGTCTATTACATTTCCAATAGCACCTCCAAGTATTAAAGCTATACACCAAAGCATACCAGGAGCCATCTCTTTTTTTGCAAGGCGATATAAATACACCGAAATAGCAACCATGGCAATGATTCTGAACAAGCTCAGAATAAGCTTTCCATATGGAGAACCTAGTTCAAAGCCAAAAGCCATACCTGGATTGGTAGTGTAGTAAAGCTTAAACCAATCATCAAAGATTCTTATTTGACCGGGATAACCGAAGTCCATTTTAAAATGAACCAAAAGCTTTACAAGCTGATCCAGAACAATAACTCCCAGAGTAAGGAAGTAGTACTTATAGTATTTATACTGAAGGGCCATGCCTCTTTTATAGTTTTTAAAGTTCGATTTTCATTATAAGCTGATGCTCGTCCATATCAACAAGCTTGCCATCTTTCAGATTTTCTGTAAGGACAAGAGATAATGCCTGAGTTTCGCTGCAGATATATTCTTTGTTTGCGAGCAACGCATTATCTATCAACTCATCTTTCTTCTGAATAGTGATTTTGATTTTGTCCTGAACTTCCAGCCCCATGTCTTTTCTCATGTTCTGTACTCTGTTCACAACATCTCTGGCAATACCTTCTTTTTTAAGCTCTTCCGTAATAGTAATGTCGAGGGCCACGGTAACACCGTCTTCACTTGCCACAGACCATCCCGGAATATCTTCAGAAGAGATTTCTACATCTTCTAAAGTGATCTGAACAATATCACCAGTAAGCTTTATTTTGAAAGCATTTTCTTTCTCAAGCTTCTGGATATCATCCTGAGTCATTGCAGTGATGGCAGCTCCAACTTCTTTTAATCTCGGACCGTATTCTTTTCCAAGTTTCTTGAAGTTTGGCTTGATCTTTTTAACTACCACTCCTGATGTATCTTCGATATATTCGATCTTCTTGATGTTAACCTCAGAAAGGATCAGATCTTCAACGGCAACTATTCTGTTTTTGTATTCCTGGTTTAATACCGGGATCAATAATCTTGAAAGTGGCTGTCTTACTTTTATTGTATGACCTTTTCTCAAAGAGTGAACAAGAGAAGAAATCCTTTGTGCCAATGACATTCTTTCTTCAAGATCAAGATCGATCTGTTTCTCATCTGCAACAGGGAATTGGCTTAAATGGATACTTGCGACTTTTTCTTTTCCACTTACTTCATTCAGGTCAAGGAATATTTTCTCTGAATAGAAAGGAGCAATCGATGCAGATAGTTTTGCAATCGTTAGAAGACAAGTATAAAGCGTCTGATAAGCAGCAATCTTATCTTCGTTGTATTCACCTTTCCAGAAACGCTTTCTGTTAAGACGTACATACCAGTTGCTCAGATCATCAACAACAAAGTCCTGAATCTCTCTACCTGCTTTCGTTGGTTCATATTCTGCATAGGCTTCATCTACTTTTTTGATCAGGGTATTAAGCCTTGAAATGATCCATCTGTCACTTTCTGTTCTTTTGTTTAAAGGAACCTCAGCTTCTTTAAAGGTAAAGTTGTCAAGATTTGAATACAGTGCAAAGAACGAGTAAGTGTTCTGAAGCGTTCCGAAGAATCTTCTTTGAACCTCTGTAACCCCGTCAATATTGAATTTCAGGTTATCCCAAGGAGGTGCGTTAACGATCATATACCATCTTGTCGCATCCGGTCCGAACTGACCGATGGTCTCAAATGGATTGATCACGTTCCCAACTCTCTTGGACATCTTAGCTCCGTTTTTGTCCAATACAAGACCGTTTGCTATTACATTTTTAAATGCAACAGAATCATTCAGCATTACTGCTATTGCATGTAGTGTAAAGAACCAACCTCTTGTCTGGTCAACTCCTTCAGCGATGAAGTCTGCAGGGAAGTTATTGTCAAATACATCCTTGTTCTCAAACGGATAGTGCCATTGCGCATAAGGCATAGCACCTGAATCAAACCAAACGTCAATCAGGTCTGTCTCACGAATCATCGGTTTGCCAGACTCACTCACCAATACGATCTGATCAACATAAGGACGGTGCAAGTCTTCAATCGATTTAAGATTGTAGATCTTTGTATTAAATTCCCTTTCCTTTTGAGCCAGAGTGCCAGCGGTGATATTAAGCGCTTTATTGGCTTTCTGGATTTCCTCGTTCAGCTCTTGAAGAGATCCGATACATTTTTCTTCTTTTCCATCCTCTGTTCTCCAGATAGGAAGGGGAGTTCCCCAGTATCTTGATCTGGAAAGGTTCCAGTCTACAAGGTTTTCCAGCCAGTTACCAAAACGTCCGGTACCGGTGCTTGCTGGCTTCCAGTTGATGGTTTTATTCAATTCAACCAATCTGTCTTTTACAGCAGTTGTTTTAATAAACCAGGAATCAAGCGGATAGTAAAGAACAGGTTTGTCTGTTCTCCAGCAGTGAGGGTAGGAGTGTTCGTATTTCTCAACCTTAAACGCTTTGTTTTCTGTTTTAAGCTTGATACCGATTCTTTCATCTACAGATAGATATTTGTCGCGGCCCTGTTTCTTTCTCTCTTCTTCTTTTTCAGCCTCAGACAGGTAAGCTTCTTTTACAAATTCTCCCGGAAAATCTGTTACTTCAATTACAAATTTTCCTCTTTTATCAACAAGTGGTAATTGATTGCCTTCATCGTCTTTAACAGTGATTGCAGGAACACCAGCAAGTTTTGCAACTCTAGCATCGTCTGCACCAAAGGTAGGAGCGATGTGAACGATACCTGTACCATCTTCAGTACTTACAAAGTCTCCAGGTATTACTCTGAAGGCCTTATCAGCTTCTTCCGGCTGCACATAAGGCAGAAGCTGCTCATATCTGATACCAACAAGTTCTTTTCCTTTAACTTCTTTTAAAGTTTGGAAAGGAATATTTTTATCTCCCTCTTTAAAGTCTTCCAGCTTCAGCTCTGCATTTTTAGCACTGAAGTATTTTCCTGCAAGATCTTTCGCAAGGATAACAATACCTGCCTTAAATGTATAAGGGTTAAATGTTTTTACAGCGACATAGGTTATGTTTTCGCCAACTGCAAGAGCACTGTTCGATGGAAGCGTCCAGGGAGTGGTCGTCCATGCAAGGAAATAGGTCTGATCCACATCTGCATCAGATATTCCCAAAAGACTTTTTACTTTTTCCTTAGAGCTGTCCGCTACTTTAAACTGAGCAACGGCTGATGTATCTCGTACATCTTTGTAAGTACCCGGCTGATTCAACTCGTGAGAGCTAAGTCCTGTGCCTGCAGCAGGAGAGTATGGCTGAATGGTATATCCTTTATACAAAAAGCCTTTTTTGTAAAGCTCTTTCAAAAGGTACCATACAGACTCTATGTATTCTTTTTCAAACGTGATATAAGGATTGTCAAGGTCAACCCAATAACCCATCTTTTCAGTAAGGTCATCCCACTGTGATTTATATTTCATCACAGCTTCGCGGCATTTCTGATTGTATTCTTCTACAGATATTTTTTTACCGATATCTTCTTTAGTGATACCAAGCTCTTTCTCAACCTGAAGCTCAACCGGAAGACCGTGTGTATCCCAGCCTCCTTTTCTTTTTACCTGAAATCCTTTTAATGTTTTATAGCGGCAGAAAATATCCTTTACGGTTCTTGCCATTACGTGGTGAATACCGGGAGTACCATTTGCAGAAGGAGGACCTTCATAAAATGTAAAACTTGGAGCACCTTCTCTGCTCGTTACGGATTGTTCGAAAACCTTATGCTGCTTCCAGTAAGAAAGTACTTCTTCTCCTACTTTTGCAAGATCGACGTTCTTGTATTCCCTGTACTTCACTTTGTTAATTATTTCTTTAATTCTTAAAAATTCTAATTCAAGAGTCGGATGTCTTAGTCTGCTTTTTCAGACATTTTTCAATGTCACTGCAAGCAGCAACTCATTGTAAATAAATGCATTTGTCTGATCGTCAGATTTGGCATCCCCTTGTATCTTCAGGATCAGTTATATATAACCTGTTTTGAAGAACGCAAAGGTAATCAATTTTAGGTTAAATGAGCTTTTTGAACAGAATTGATCACATTTTTTAACCATTTTCAGGTTAAAATGGTGCAATTAAAGTGATGGGCTTCCGTAATTGGGATAAGTGTTTTGAGAATGGGAGAGGGGAGTTTTAAATTTCAAACCTGTTAATTTAATTTAAGTATTTGATTTTTAATAGATAAATGCCTAATTGGCGCTTTTCTTTTTTTTACTTTCTTTAAACGCTGTTGGATGTGAATTGGCGGGATCCTGCCTTAAAAGTTGTACAAGAATCTGGTATAGCTGGGGAACTTCTACCCTGAATTCTTCCGGCTTCTCGAAAAAATATTCTACAGATACAGCAAATAACTCTTCAATGTTAGTTGCAGCGTATTTACGGATAAAGTGCGTTTTATCTTTTTTGATTTCGTTTATTTCTGTTTTCCCTATTTTGAAAAAGCGCACAAGATCTTTGTAATCAAACAGACTATTCCCTTCAAAATCATCATCATCGTCATACATGTCTGCAAGTTTTACAGCATGTGCCATTTCGTGAAGGCCAACATTCAGGCCATCATCGGGGATTTCATAACCTTTCTGAAAATGCTGCCATGACAATACAATTGCGCCATCTGTCTGCACTTCACCTACATGATGAAGGTTAGTGATTTTTGAAAAATACCGGGTCGGGTAAATATAGAAACGGCTGAAATGCCTCAATTTAACAGGGCGAAGTCCAAAGGTTAGCTGAACAAAGCAAGCACCGATCATAATTTTCATTTCTTCGGTGATGTTCATACCTCCCTGAGGATAGAATTTTTTATTTAAAAGAAAAAACTTAACTCTCCTCTGAAATTTTAATTTGTTTTCTGAAGAGAGCTTTTGATAATAACGAAAGTTGAATTCTAAAATATGAATCTGGACGGGATTAAGTTTCACAAACCTTGTCAAGATCCATTCTCCAAGACTCAATATTTTACCTCCTATAGTTTCATATAGAAAGATGCATGTTGTAATCAGAAATATAATTATAAATAAAGCCGCCAAGACCATAAAGATTTCCTTCAAGATAGGGAATTCTGAGCTATGTTTCAGAGCCTGTCTTTTTTATTTAAGAAAAAAGAAATTAGAAATGTTTCGGAAATTTTGCCAGTTGATTTCTTCCTTATGGAAGGTGACTTCTGGTGCCTGGTTAGTAAAGATTTACATAAAAAAAGGGCTTTTTATTAAAAAGCCCTTTCAGGAATTAAATTAAATTGGTAAAACTTTATTTAACTATTTTATGTGTATAGCTTCCGCTTTCTGCTATAATGTTTACGATGTAAATTCCGCTTTTCAGATTGTCTCCGACAATAACTTCAGTAACATTCTGCCCTTCACCTGAAGCTACTTCTCTGCCTGTCATGTCGATCACCTTAAAAGATGTAATTGTTTCTTTTGTATCTAATGAAACAGCAGTTTGATTTCCGTCCGGAAGAGATACCGCCATTACTGCAGCCCGCGTTCCGCAGCCTGTTGTCGAAACTATCTTCGTATATTGCAAGCTATAAGGATAGGTTGTATAGCTTAGTAAAGCAGTCACAGTTACCGATGGAGCAGCATATTGACCAAATGTTACATCGAAGTATTTTCTGTCATAGTAGCTAAAGTAAACAGTAGCATCCGAATTGGTATATGCTGTAATATTTACTGGATTAGGATATTCTGCATACACCTGGAAGTTATAAGGAATTCCTTTGGCAACACATGTAGGCCCTGATAATCCGTAAGGTAATACTGTAAATGAATTAACAGCTGAAAACTTACGGCCATTTCTGTTGTCTACCGCCTCTGCTTTTATGTTATAAACTCCCGGCAGATAGGTGTCAATATAGGCTGAATAGGGTGCCATATAATCAACCCCGACTATTGTATTGTCTTTATAGAAATAAACCGCAGTGATTGTTCCATCATTATCATAGGCATCTGCGGTTGCTACAATTGAGTACCTCGGGTCAAGAATAATTCCGTTTGCCGGATAAGTTATAGAAACAACAGGTAATTGATTGGCTGGGGCAACAAGGACTGAAACTGTATAATAATTTTGCCCGCCATGATTGTCAAAAGCCACTGCTTTAAATGTTCTCGTTCCACCTGGAGCATTGTTATAGACAAGAGAATATGGTGCATTGATATCTGATCCCAGGAATGTTGTTCCATCATAAAAGTCAACTCTCGTTACAGTGCCGTCAGCATCACTTGCACTAGCTGATATTGTAATAGGTGTTCCGATAAGGATATCAGCACCTTCTGATGGAGCGGTAATAGATACAGTAGGTATTTTGTTGTTTACAGAATTACTTATTCCTCCTACCAGAGAATAATATCCAAGGGAACCATAATCTGAGTATCCATCTGTTGCCGGGTCTCCATACCCAACACCATCTACAATTAGGAAATATGTTCCGGCAGGAACTAATGTATCTATAAAAGCATTTAATCCTTCCAGATCAGATACAGCAATGGTATTACCTGCAGAGTTTTTGAGTGTAAGGGAAATGTCAAGGTTTGGATAGTATGGATCCGGATTTGCAGCTATTTGTACACTTCCACCTAAGGTAGTAAAATAGAAATAGTCGACGTCCTCTCTTTTTTCAATGATGCCATTATTTTCTAATGGAGAAACGAAGCCTGCGCTATTATAAGTAAGTTGTTTCGCAAGGGAAGGGATGTTACCGCTTTCATCTGTTTTGAACGAAAAGCCGTTGGTAGATGAGATGACCGCAATATCATCCTGATAAGCGTTCGTAGCACCGCTGTATTCTCCTTTACTGAATTGTACCACACTTTTGTAATAACCTGTTCCCATGATAGGAGCCCAATATCCGTGTCCATGGTAATAATCATCATAAGGCTCATTTATGCCATCGTGATAAAGGCCCAGCGTATGACCTATTTCATGGGAGCCGCATTCTCCTGCATATTTAGAGGTAGCAAGAAAAACCCAGCATGGGGTATCAACATTCATAGGAAAAGAACCGATGCGGGCATATCCTCCATATCCCGGAGCAGCATCAGTGGTAGGAGTGAATATTACCCGTACTCTTTTGTTTATTGGAGTAGCCAAAAAGACAGTCGAATCGGTGGTGATATTAAGATTAAATGGTCTGTAATCTTCACTTATTAATCTCCATGCTTGTTCTATTTCTGTTTCATTTAGCTCAGAAGGTAAAGCATCTATCGGTAGACCTCCATTCCAGTATGGATCTACGACATATTGTCCATCGAAGTCAAGGTATACGACATATTCTGAGGAAGGAAAACTTTGAAGGTCATATACGTATGATCCCTGAGGAGCTACAAAAGATGAAGAAGCCTGAGGACCTGCTTCTGCAGGTACTGCTGTTTCTATACAGATAACCTTGTTAATATCAACCTCTTTTGCATATACTTGCTCATTTTTGGTATAATACTCATAAGCTTTTTTCTCATTAAGCAAGAGTACCTCTCCTTTCAGTTTATCTTCCTCAAATGTCAGGTTAAAGGTAGATTTTGGGTTGTCTTTAATTTTACCTGCAATTGTATTAGAACTCCCTGAAGTCTTGTCATAATGTACATCGACATTAAGCTTCTTGTCATTAGACAATGGGAGTATAGTTGGAGTACTTTTCCTTTTCTTGTTAGACGATTTGAATTGTTGTTTAAATTCAGATACAGAACCAACAAATGTCCCTTCATTGTCTGTACTCTGTGCATTTGCAACAGAGAATGTAATGAGGATTGAAAGGGATAAGAGAATTTTTTTCGCCAGTGAGCTAGGATGGGGTTCCGGCAGTAGTCTTGGAATAGCTTTTAGCATATTAGTTATGGTTAGTTGATAATTTTATGCTAAGGAAGGGACATTAAAAATGATCGTCAGTTACAAAAGTTACATATGCTTTAAAAAAATGAAAGTTTAGTGGTCAGTGGGATGCGGGTTCCAGAAGGATATAACGCATCTGTTTGATTTTCACATCTTCTTGATTGGACTTTACGTGAATTTAGTTGCACTTATAAAAATAAAAAGACCAACTTATTAGGTTGGTCTTTTCCTACAATTACTAAAGCTTTAAAGAATATATTCCTTTAAGGGGATTTCTTAGTTTACTAATTGAACGTTCACGGCATTCATGCCTTTTCTACCTTTTTCCAGATCAAATTTAACTTGATCGTTTTCACGAATTTCGTCTATAAGACCTGAAGAGTGAACGAAGATGTCCTCACCGGACTCTGCTGATTTAATAAACCCAAAACCTTTTGAGTTATTAAAAAATTTAACTGTTCCTTGCATTATTATGTATTTATGAAATTAAAAACATTTTCAACGGTAAAATGTTCAAAATGCACCTACATTTTTTTTCTTTTACTGTAATTTAATTTTAAAACCGTTTCAAGCGCTTTATTTTAGGATTTCAAAGTCTATATGAAAATGATCATCATGGAGACTATTAATCAAAGGGGTAAGGCTATTGACGAGGTAAATATTACTTTGCTTTAATTTTTTCCCGTGAGGGGTAGCAAAAATAAGATTTTTAAATTCAGTTTTGATAATTACTTTCTGAATTTTATATCCATTATTTCTTGCGGATGTTTCGAGGGAGAGAATTTGGCGGGCAACCAGATCAAAATCAATGGAAATGCTCTTATCTCCGCTGTATTTCCCTTCATTGTCAAAATCCAGCCAATAATGACTTGCTCCAATTGTATCTAGCTTATAAAAGACCATGTTGTCCTTCATTAAAGGCATCATGAAATCTATGCTTAAGCCATTCTGATGTGTTCTGTGAGGGAAAATTTCACCACCATTTTTATTGCTGCATTCCATGATGAAAAATTTCCTATTGGGAATTTCTTTCTCAAGCTGCTCGTAAGAACTTATCACAACAGTCCTTATCTTATCATTCAAGAATGCGCGATTGTTGATATAACTAGAAGTATCAAAGTATTGATAATTGGTTCCCTGAAAAGGGAATAATTTTCCGTTTATCAAAGTTCCACCAGATACTGTGCCAGTGGAAGTGCTTGGAGTACTATTTTCTTTATTACCAGATAAATATACTTTTATCCTGTCGGAAGAATGACCTTGCCCAAATACAGAATTGCAGAAGCATACCAGCAACAGGAGTTGAAAAAGCTTACTCATAAAAGTTCTTATTTCTATGAGAAGCTCATTTGCAAAATTCAAGCCTGAATGTTTATATCGAAAGAGTATAAGCAGTTGGGTAAGTATTTTGAACTCCGATTATGATTTTTTTACGCTGACGGCATTGAGGCCTTTTGGCGTATTGATAGTTTCAAAAGTTACTCTGTCGTTTTCCTTTATTGGTTCCTTGATGCCATTGATGTGCACAAATATGCTTTCCTGGGTTTCCAGATCCTTGATAAATCCATATCCTTTAGATTCATTAAAAAAGGTTACTTTGCCCTTTCTGAGAGGTTTCGGCTCATTGCTGTTCAGGTTTCTAGCTACACCGATCTGTATGTCATCCTGATTAATGACAGTTTTCTTTTTATTCGGGTCTGGAGGAACTGATGTAATGTTTCCATTTTCATCAACATAAGCCATCATATCCTCAAGGCTTTGACCTTTGCTGGAATGAGCTTTACGTTCTTTACTTTTCTCTTCCTTTTCTTTCTTCTTTTGCTGTTTTTTCTTTTCTACTTCTTTTTTGTTAAACGTTTCTTGAGATTTACCCATAATTTATTTTCAAATATTTAATGTTGGCAACTTTGTGAAGAGTTCTAATCTGAATATATCCGGTTGAAATTGGACTAAGAATGCAAGCCTTTTTTTAGAAGATTGTTCAGAATTAATCACAAAAATACAAGTTTTTTATGATTTGTATAAATTTAACTATTTTTCCTGCCTTTTACAAAAAGGCTTTTCGTAAAAGAAGCTTTAGCCTTTAATGTTTTAAGGTTTGGCAATTCTTTTATGGCCTGGTTCAGCAAAAGCATAAGCTTTCTGTTTTCCGGCGGATAAAAATAGAATTTCGCATTTTGAAGCGTTTTGCCAGGATCTTGTTTCAATAACTTTGAAAGTGACTCATAGAGCGCTGGTAACTGCAATCTAAACTCTTCAGGCTTTTCAAAGAAATATTCTACACATACGGCAAAAAACTCATCTTCATTGTTAAAAGCATATGGTCTGAGGAATCTGGTTTTACCCGTTTTAATTTTCTTTAACTCCTGACGACTTATTTTCCCCCATTCTTTTAGGCTCTCGTGATCAAGCAACTCTTGTTGATGATGATGAAGAGCATCTTCTATCTTCAATGCATGAGCCATTTCGTGCAACCCCAGGTTAAATCCATCTTCTGGCCTTTTGTAACCATAAAGGAAATCCTCCCATGAAAAAGCTATAAATCCGCTAAGGCTCACTTCGCCTTTGTGCCTCTTGCCGTTTGAAGATTGATAGTGAGAAGGGTATATCAATATTTTAGGAAAGCTTACAAATCTTACCGGGGCAAAGCCGAAAGTTAACTGAACGCCGCATGCAGCTATAAGTATTTGCATTTCCTCCGTAACCTGAGGAATTCCTTTTGGAATAAATTCCTTATGGAGAAGAAAATTCCGTACCCTTTTTTCAAAATCTATTTTTTGATTTCCGGAAAGATCTCTATAGTACTTGAAATTTTTGAGAAGAATATCTCTTTGTTTTCTTGAAAGTCTTTTATTGATGCTGATTGTTTCCAGAAAGGGATTTATGATAAGTGCATACAAGCCGAGGCTAAACGTGCCAAATAAAAATACTGCGATGCCTAGTATATAAAAGGTAACTGTTATATATGTTTCCAAGTCTTAAACCTTTAAGTTAATAAGACCCGCAGACGCGAGTTTTTGTTTTAAAAGCTGAAAGGAGCTGAAAGCAAATGCGAAAAGCTTAAAGCTGTTCTCTCCGAAAGACGACTTTGATATAAGTCTTACTTTTGTGGAATTGAGTTTATTTTAACCAGATATAATTTAACTCTATTCTTTGAAAAGGAGAAACTTTTGGTCGAAAAGTGAAATTTTGGTGGGTTAAAAGTTAGAAGTGATTAAAAAATACCTCATCCCTAACCCTTCTCCTTCGAGAAAAGGATTTAAGATGAGGTCTTTTCATATTGGCGAAAAAGATGAATAAAAAAAGGAGGCACAAAATGCCTCCCTTCCACTTAAAACGTATTACCTAATTATTTTCAAACCAATTGCTCAAGGATTCTCTTGAATGAAGTGGCTTTTCTTATTTTCTTTCTTAACTCGCTGATAGGAACTCTCTCTTGCTCCATAGTATCACGATAACGAATAGTCACCATGTTATCATTCAGTGTATCATAATCTACTACTATGCAGAAAGGTGTTCCTATTAAGTCCTGACGAGTGTATCTTTTTCCGATAGCATCTCTTTCTTCATAGATCACATTCATATCCATTCTAAGCTCTTTGAAGATTTCCTGGGCTTTCTCCGGTAGACCATCTTTTTTTACAAGAGGGAATATTGCTGCTTTCACAGGAGCTAATGCAGGATGCAGTTTCAGATAAACTCTTTCTTTCTGATTTTCGCCTTCGCCCACAGTTTCTTCTGTATATGCATTGCAAAGAACTGCCAGGAATGCTCTGTCGGCTCCGACTGAAGTTTCCACAACATATGGCACGTAGTTTTTATTCAGTTCATTGTCGAAGTATTGAAGCTTCTTCTTTGAAAATTTTTCATGACTCCCAAGGTCAAAGTCAGTTCTTGAATGGATACCTTCAATTTCTTTAAATCCGAAAGGAAACTCATATTCGATATCTACAGCAGCATTAGCGTAGTGAGCAAGCTTCTCATGATTGTGGAACTTCAGCTTGCCTTCGGGTAAACCGATTGCTTTGTGCCATTTCAATCTAACTTGTTTCCACTCTTCATACCATTTCATCTCTTCGCCCGGACGAATGAAAAACTGCATTTCCATTTGTTCGAATTCCCTCATACGGAAGGTAAACTGACGGGCAACTATTTCATTTCTGAAAGCTTTACCAATCTGAGCAATACCAAAAGGAATTTTCATTCTTCCTGTTTTCTGAACGTTCAGGAAGTTTACAAATATACCCTGAGCGGTCTCAGGTCTTAGATAAATTGTACTTGAATCTTCTGCAACAGCACCAACCTGAGTTGAAAACATAAGGTTGAACTGTCTTACTTCTGTCCAGTTAGATGTTCCTGAAACCGGACATTTTATTTTTTCAGCTATGATAAGCTCCTGCACGCCTTTCAGATCATTCGCTTCAAGAAGACGAGCGAGTGATTTCACCAAAGCATCACCTTTGGCTTTATCTCCATTCTTTTCGTATTCCGCTGCTTTATCTTCAACAAGTACGTCGGCTCTATATCTCTTTTTGGAATCTTTGTTGTCGATCATCGGATCGCTGAAGCCATCCACGTGACCTGAAGCTTTCCAAGTGGTTGGGTGCATGAATATTGCAGCATCTATACCTACCACATTATCATTCATCTGAGTCATGGCTTTCCACCATGCAGCTTTGATGTTGTTTTTTAGTTCAACTCCGTTTTGTCCGTAATCATAAACAGCCTGAAGACCGTCATAGATTTCACTTGAAGGAAATACAAATCCGTATTCTTTCGCATGTGAAATGATATTTTTAAAGGTGTTTTCTATCGTCGCACTTACTTTTTCCATAGTTGCAAAGATATGTAAATGATTTGTATAATAGGAAATCCGACTTTACAGATTTTTAAGTCGGACTTGATAAATAATCTCTAAATACTTTTTATCGGTAAGAAAAAGTCTCTTTGACAGTCAATGGAATGCTTCAAATTCCTCACAGAATATTCTTGGAATCCCACGGACTTTCGGTGGAGCTCCACGGGTTTTCTGTGGAGGCCCACGAAAGGTGCAGGGCTCCCCACAGAAGAGTCAGGAGTTTCCACGGATATTCGTATGGTCCCACGGACTTTCGGTGAGGCTCCACGGGTTTTCTGTGGGGACCCACGAAAGGTGCAGAGCTCCCCACAGAAGAGTCAGGAGTTCCCACGAATATCCTGATGAGCTCCACAGACTTGAGGTGGGCTTCCCCGAATTTCCTGTGGGACGGATTAGGAATACTCTTTGGAGTTCAATTTTCCTTATGGAGCTTTTGTGTGTCATCAACCTGCTCCATTAAAAATCCTTTAAATCACTACAATCAAACACTTGACCGTAACTACTAATGAGTTAATTATCACTGGTATTTTTTTAATGCTTAATCCCAGTTAAATTTCCTGCTTTTAGTATTTTTGCCGCATGAATAAAGTAAAGAAAACAGCAGTTTTCCTAATTAATCTGGGAACTCCTGATAGTCCGTCAGTTCCAGATGTCAGAAAATATTTAAGGGAGTTTTTGATGGATAGAAGGGTAATTGATATTCCATTTCTTAACCGTTGGTTCCTGATTAATTTTATAATTGCTCCTTTCAGAGCGCCCAAATCTGCAAAAGTTTATAAAGAGTTATGGACAGCCGAAGGTTCACCTTTATTAACTTACGGTCTTGAGGTTCAAAAGCTTTTACAAGCGAAGTTGGATGAAAATTTCCAGGTTTTTTTCGGTATGAGGTATCAAAACCCATCGATAGAAAAGGCTGTAAAAGAAATGGAAGGGAAGGGCTTTGAAAAGATTGTGATTTTGCCTCTTTTCCCTCAATATGCTAGCGCATCTACAGGTTCAGCCGTGGAAAAAGCAATGGAATACATCAATAAATGGGAAGTAATTCCGGAAATTAAAATCGTAGCAAATTTTCCTAATCATCCATTGTTCATTAAGGGCTTTGCTGAAATCGGAAGAAAATATCTGGAAAAGGATAAGTTTGACCATGTCATTTTTACTTACCATGGACTTCCTGAAAGACAAATTAAAAAATCAGCAGTGCAGAGTTATTGTCAGCTGAACGATAAATGCTGCTCAAAATACCATTCCAAAAATTATTACTGTTACAGGGCGCAATGCTATGAAACAACACGTCATCTGGTGAAGGAACTTGGTCTTGAAGAAGGGACTTACTCAGTTGCATTTCAATCAAGACTAGGGAAGACTCCATGGATCAAGCCATATACAGATGATCTTATAAAAGAGCTGGGAGCGAAAGGAGTAAAAAGGGTATTGGCATTTTCTCCTTCATTTGTCGCAGACTGTTTGGAAACTACTATTGAAGGTGGAGTCGAATACAGAGATATGTTTAAAGAACATGGTGGAGAACACTGGCAGTTGGTTGAAAGTCTCAACAATCATCCACTATGGATTGAATGTATGGAAGACCTGGTTCTGAATTAACCACATTGGTTCTGGAGGATTGGATAGATAGTATGTTTTATTTTTATCCAATCCTTCTTTTTTCTTGCAAGTCTAAAAAAAAACTCATCCTAAGTCCTTCTCCGGAAGGAGAAGGACTTTAATTCACAAAAAAATATAAGTATTTACTACTTTAATGTTTGTTGGTGAAATCTAACTTCATGATTTGTTTATTCGTCTTCCCTTCCAGCAACAATCATCACAATTTCACCTTTCACTGTCTTTTGAGAAAAATGCTCTTTTATTTCTTGCAAAGTACCATTGACTGTCTCTTCATATAATTTTGTAAGCTCTCTGGATACAGAAGCTTTTCTTTCCGATCCAAACACCTCTTCAAACTGCTCCAGAGTTTTTAATAAACGGTGTGGAGATTCATAAAAAATCATTGTACGTTCTTCAGGAATCAGGCTTTGCAGACGGGTATGTCTTCCTTTTTTATGAGGGAGGAAACCTTCAAAGGTAAATCTGTCTGATGGCAGTCCTGATTTGACAAGTGCAGGAACAAAAGCGGTAGGGCCGGGAAGACATTCCACCTCTATACCATATTTAAGCGATTCTCTTACCAATAAAAAACCAGGATCGGATATGGAAGGTGTTCCTGCATCAGAAATGAGCGCAACAATCTGACCTTCCTTTATTTTATTCACAATACCTTCAACAGCTTTATGCTCATTAAAAATATGATAGCTCTGGAGTCGATTGTTAATTTCGTAATGTTTCAATAGGTGGCCGCTTGTTCTGGTATCTTCTGCAAGGATAATATCAGCCTCTTTAAGAATTCTTAAGGCTCTTAGAGTAATATCCTCAAGATTGCCTATAGGGGTGGGTACTAAAATTAATTTTCCCTTTTTTTCTTCCATCTAATTAATTAGCCGATCAATTGCCTCGGCAAGTTTTCTGTCTTTTTCTGTTATCTTATTTCCTGCGCTGTGCGTTGTCAGCTGAATATGAACTTTATTCCAGGAATTGGACCAATCCGGATGATGATCCATTTTTTCCGCCACAAGAGCCACTCGTGTCATAAAGGCAAAAGCTTCAGAGAAGTTTTTAAATGTAAAGGTCTGTTCCAGTTTGTTATCTTTTTCCTGCCACATAAAATATTTATTTTTTTAAGTGAAACTTTAATATCGGGTCAAACCAATTTACAGGTGTGAAGTTAGAAATATTGATTTGAAAAGCAGAGGCGTTGTCAAAATTTAAGGTATTTCAATTGGAGAAAATTATGGGAAGGATGTAATTTCATCCCTCTATGAAAAAAAAATCCAAAGAATCTTAATGTAAAGGAAATAATCTTTCCAGGATTAATGTTTAATATTCTGAATCATTAAAAGGACTTAAATATTTTGCCAAACTTTCACGAAATACTGTCAGACGGAGGTCCGGTTTATGCAGAAACCAATCTGAGCAACATTATTGCTGAACCTTGGAATGCCCTTTCTTCATTGGCGTTTCTGATTCCGGTTGTTATATGGCTTATAAGAATTCAGGGGAATTACAAAAAGCATGCATTTCTTACTTTTTGTCTCCCACTCCTATTTTTAGGAGGTCTTGGAAGCACTCTGTTTCATGCCTTCAGAGCTTCTTCACTTTTGCTTCAGCTTGATGTACTTCCAATTGTATTACTGACATTTTCTGTAAGTGTATATTTCTGGTACAGAATTTTAAAAACCTGGTGGAAGATCACTCTTGCCATGGCTCCCTTTATTCTCGTAAGGCTTTTCATTTATAAGCTTGTAACACTTTCCGGCCATGACCTTATCAATCTGAATTATTTTGTTACCGGAGTAATGATATTTTTGCCTTGTATCATTCTGTTAATTAAAACTAAATTTGTGGGCATTACAGATTTAATTTTGTCCTGTCTGCTGATGATTCTGGCTCTTTATTTTAGGGGAGTGGATTCCGGAAACTTTACCCTTTTGCCGATGGGAACTCACTGGCTTTGGCATGTAGCGTCTGCTGCAGGTAGTGGATTTTTAGGGAAATACCTTTATGATCTGAACTCAAAACATTTACAGTCAATAGAAAATAAAATTTGACAATAAGATTAATTTTGATTGGGAAAACTTATTTTTGTAAATGTCTGTATTGAGGTGAATCTCAGTTCCTTTTAATCGCAGAGGTCAACTTTTTGCATTTTTTCTTCTTTGTGCATCATGAATTTTCGTAAACCATTTTTATAAACAAATCTATTATGAGAAAACTTTACTTTCTTTTTTTTATCTGTTTCCTGTTTCCCTTTTTGACCTTCTCTATTTCTCCGGAAGAAGAAGAAGAGGCAATGGAAGACACTCTTTCGACAATGTTGTATCTTGACAGTCTTGAAAATAGCTTTAAATATCAGACTGGGCTGGTGAAAATTAAGGATTATGCTACGATAAAAGTCCCCGCAGGTTTTAAATTTCTCGATGCAGAACAGAGTATTTATGTATTACATTCTTTATGGGGTAACCCAGAGGATCCAACCATATTGGGATTACTTTTTCCTGAAGATATGGGCCCAATGCATCCGGATAGCTGGGCAATTTCTGTAGAATATTCTGAAGAGGGACACATAGACGATGATGATGCAGAAGATATTGACTACGATGAGTTGTTGGCAGAAATGAAAAAGGATGCGGAATCTGCAAATCCTGGCCGAATTCAAGATGGTTACGAACCTATTCATTTGATAGGCTGGGCTGCGAAACCTTACTACGATGCAGAAAATAAAAAACTTCATTGGGCAAAAGAAATCCAGTTTGGAGACAGTGCCACGGGAGTTAATACCTTGAATTACAACATAAGGATTTTAGGGAGAAAAGGGTATCTGGTGCTTAATGCGATTGGAGGCATGTCTCAGCTTGGAGCTATTAACAAAGATATTGATAAGGTACTTTCAAGTGTTGAGTTTACTGAAGGATATAAATATTCTGATTTTAATCCGGAAATGGATAAAGTAGCAGCTTATGGAATTGGGGGGCTGGTTGCAGGAAAAGTCCTTGCTAAAGTCGGATTCTTCGGAATCCTGGCAAAGTTTGGTAAAGTAATTATTCTTGGTATCGGCGCTGCATTTACTTTTATCTGGAAATTCTTTTCAGGAAGAAAGAAAAGTAAAGCAGACGAACAACCAGAAAATAACGGGCAACCCAATATATCTTAAAAAAAATATTGTGGAGTTGTAGGTTTCAGAACCTACAGCTCCATTAATTATAGCATTCTGTTTTCAGAAAGGGTGCTTATCTGATTGCCGAGCAGGTCAATTTTTTATTACTTTAATTGTCCCGATAGCACTGTCTTTTCTCAGGGTCAGGATATATAGTCCTTCCGGTAAATTCGATATATCGGCAGCCTGAGTTTCGGTAGCTGACAGGACAACCCTTCCAGATGTATTATAGATACAAAGCTCATCTACTTTATCCTTTAGTATCAATGATGAGGTTACGATATTGCTTCCTAAAATTTTAGTGATCCTTAAGTCAGCTATTCCATTCACCTCGTAAATAAGTTCAATCTCGTCAAAAGAAAAATCGCTGTTGTCCTGTCCGGAAAATTCTATCAAAATGGATTTGACTTGACCTGTATTTTCATATGATATAGGAATCTCTATGTTAGTGAATGATTCTGCATCAGCTAAAGTTGATACACCACTTCCAATGATATCACTATCGTTTATTGGTTCATATGCTCCCATTGAAATTATTTTTACATAGACCCTTCCTCCATTACCCTTATACCAAAAAGATAATTTAGATGGTTTTGCATCAAAGGCAGCGTTATACTTCAGTACGCCTCTTCCCAGAATATGCGCACCAAATCCGGTTTTCCCGTCATCATCTCTAAGAAGGAGGCCGGAACAGACTTCATCAGGATCGAAACAACTTAATGATGCCATCCAATTTCCCCCAGGTTTTTTTCTGCCAGTATTATCGTCAAATACCCAATTTTCGAAATTTGAATTTTCAATTTGTTGGGCAGAAAGATTTAATGAAGCCAATAGCAATGCAATAAGTAGTAATTGCTTTCTCATAGAGTATCCTTATCAGATGTAAATGCAGATAGTAGTAACAGAAGTCAATAATAACTGTAATAAAGGGAGAATTCCAGTTAAATAAAGGTAATTTTCTTTTAAAAAAGATTTGACCAACTTAAAAATATAAAGCTAAAAAGGCTGCCTGATTAGGGGCAGCCTTTTTTATTGAATGAATGTTTGTATAAAGTAATTTATTTCTTAATTACTTTTATTGTTCCCATAGAATTACCTTTTTTCAAAGTTACCATGTAAAGACCTTCTGGAAGACTTGAAAAATCAGCAGCCTGAGTATTTGTAACATTTAATACCTGTACACCTGAAGTATTGTAAACGTTAAGTTCTTCAACAGATTCTTTAAGGTTTAGGGAAGATGTAATGACGTTGCTTCCGATAATCTGAGTCATTTGTTTGTCAGAAAGGCCGGCAAGTCCATATGAAAGTTGTACATCATCAATGATAAAGTAATCATCCGCAGTAAGTTCTTCTTCCTCACCGAAAGTAAATGCCAGGTAAAAATGATCATGTGTTTTGCCTTGAACATAGGAAATTGGGAATTCGGCCTTCTTAAAATCTCCGGAAGTGTTAGCTTCAATTCCACCGGCACCTACCTCATCTGCATTTTCATCTTCGAAGAAATCTCCTGATGATAAGAAAGCATTAGCTGATACATTTTTTGTTGATTTATACCAGAAGGTAACTTTTTCAGGTTTATCAGAAAATACGTCACCATAAAGCAATGGTAATGTATTAAATTCTTCTGTTTGGGAGTCCTTTCTTGTAATTACTTTTACCGCAAAACCTGAATGCCCTTGTGATTTCTCAAAAAACAGGACGCACGAATTAAATTCTTGAAATGTTGCACAGATGGAAGGTGCAATCCAATCCTTAGGTTCAACAATGTCAAACTCCGCGTTGGTTTCCCAGATTTCGAAATCTGAATTTGGTAATTGAGATTGAGCAGAAAGACTAAATGCAGTAAATAGTGAAGCAATAAACAGTAATTGTTTTTTCATAAGGTCATTGGTTTTATTTTAGAATTAAAAATTTTATCAAAAGACTCCTTAAGTTAAAAAGGAGAATTAAAATTGGTGGATAATGTAAAAGTAACTTAAGGATAGGATTTGTTATAATTTTGTTAAATCTGATCCCTCCTTTTAAGGAATATTATTGAAAAAGTTCAATAAAATATATCTTACCTATATTTATAAAAAAGCTACCTCTACGCAGAGGTAGCTTTTAAATGAGTTAGAGGAAATGTTAGAGTAATTTATTTCTTTATCACCTTCATAGTACCCATAGAATTACCTTTTTTCAAAGTTACCATGTAAAGACCTTCTGGTAGCGTTGAAAAATCAGCAGTCTGAGTATTTGAAGCATTGAATACCTGTGTTCCGGAAGTGTTGTAAACGTTAAGTTCTTCAACAGTTTCTTTAAGGTTTAGAGAAGACGTAACAATGTTGCTTCCGATAATCTGCGCCATTTGTTTTTCAGATAGTCCGGCAACACCGTAGCTAAGAGAAACATCATCAATAACAAAATAATCATCAGTAGTAAGTTCCTGTTCTCCCAAAGTAAAAACAACTCCAACACTATCAGTAGCATCATCATTGTTATATGTCAATGGAATTTCCACTTTTGTGAAGGATGAAACAGGGGCCAAAATAGATTGTCCATAACCAGTTGCATCTGTTAGCTCATCTACATTTAGAGGTTCTCCCTTAGTGACGATAATACCTGCAGTCAATGGTTTAGTAGACTTATAATAAAAAGTCATTTTTGTAGGTTTAGATGAAAGTGCATTATCGTAAAAAAGAGGCATTGCAGATGGGCCGTCGCCATGATCTTCAGCTTGTATTTTAGCTCCATAGCCGGTTACTCCTTCTGTTTTAGAAAGATAAACAGCGCATTCTTTCAGGTCTCCAAATTCTAAACAAAATGAAAATGTGAACCAGTTGCCTGTAGGAACTTCAATTCCATCTTCATCTGTTTCCCAAGATTCAAAACCAGGGTTTTCAAGTTGTTGAGCAGAAAGACTAAATGCGGTAAAAAGTGAAGCAATAAACAGTAGTTGTTTTTTCATAGATTATTTGTTTTGATTATACTATTAATGAAAAATTAGAAAATTCTAAGCTCCCTCTTTCAGGAGAATTATAGTTAAAAGCTTATACTTTAAATGTCTCTTAATTGATTTGGTTTAGTAAAGTTTTGTTAAAAAATCCGGCCAATTCATAAAAGATTATTGAAAAAATACAATATATAAAAAGCCTTATCGTATCTTATATCAGCAAGTTAAGAAATTTTGATTTAAAGTGCTAAGCTAATAGTGCATTAACCTTTTCTGAATTTGATATTTTTTTTTAAATTTAAAGATCATTAAAGACTAATAATTGGTTTGAAACACATACTAGTTATAGATGACGATCCTGTATTCCGCATAATGCTGGAAACATTTCTTACCAAGAATAATTTCTTAGTTACTTCTGTGGGGACTTCTTCTGATGCCCTTAGAACTATAAAAAAAACACTTTTTTCCCTTTGTCTGGTAGACCTCAGATTACCCGATATCAATGGTCTCGAGCTTCTTAAAGAAATAAAAAATCTGACTCCGGACCTGCCTTTAATTTTAATGACAAGTTTTGTAGATGTCAGAACTGCAGTAAAAGCTATAAAGTCGGGTGCTTATGAGTATATCACAAAACCTGTTAATACAGATGAACTGATTGTTGCCATTCAATCAGCTTTAAAATCAGAAAATAAAGTTTCCAAGGAACCATCAACCGAAGAAGATACTTCATTTTACCATTATGGGAAAAGTAAGTCCTCTCTTGAAACATTAAAAGCAATAGAACTTGTTGCTCCTACAAATCTTTCAGTACTAATTAATGGAGAAAGCGGGACGGGAAAAGAATTTGCTGCTAGGCTAATTCATGCAAGGAGCAAGCGAAGTAAAAAGCCTTTTGTAGCAATTGATTGCGGAGTTTTGTCTGCGGAACTTGGGCCGAGCGAATTGTTTGGTCATGTAAAAGGTGCATTTACAGGTGCAGGATTTGATAAAACAGGTCATTTTGAACTAGCAGATGGAGGATCAATTTTCCTGGATGAAATTGGTAATTTATCAATGGAAGTTCAGGTAATGTTGCTACGGGTTATTCAGGAAAGACAAATAAGAAGAGTAGGGGCAGGAAAGAGCCAGGAAATAGATGTGCGAATCATAGCTGCAACTAACGATAACCTTAAAGATTCGGTTGCCAAAGGCTTGTTTCGTGAGGACCTTTATCACAGATTAAATGAATTCTCAGTTTCAGTCCCTTCCCTTAGAGAACGCAAAGAAGATATTGAAGGCTTTATTCTCAAATTTATGAAGGATGCCAATAAAGAATTGGGAAAATCTATTGAGGGCTTTTCAAAGGAAGCAATGGATATAATGGTAAAATACTCATGGCCTGGTAACTTAAGAGAGTTAAAAAATGTAGTAAAGAAAACTGTTTTGATGACAGACTCTGCCGGCCAATCAGTCATTTCTCCTGAAATTATTCCTTATGAATTAAGAGTGTCAAATGGTTCAGCAGGTGAGCACACCTTTGGAGGATACGATCTGAAAGCTGCAAGTTTAAAACAGGAAAGGGAATACATTCTCAGTGTTCTGGAAAAAGTTAAATATAATAAATCCAGTGCTGCCAGAATATTAAATATAGACAGAAAGACACTCTATAATAAACTTAAACTTTTTAATATAGATATTTAAGATTGGGTTATTTTTGCTTTTTCTCTGAGTAGATTATCTATCTGTATTTTCCCTTTATAATTAATTTTATTAACCATTTCCTCTACCAAAACTTCATCCGGGCGCTCTTTTAGTTCAAGGTAGTTTTCAAGTTCTTTCAAAAGCTCTGTAAGTTCCTGATTTTTCAAGTGGCCAAAGCCAGGAATCATTTTGTGAGCAGCAAATTTTATTTTCCCCCAATCTTTATCTTTTGAGTATCCTTCAAGATTTTCTATTTGTGAAGAGGCCGATTGAATGAAGGTATCTATCATTACAGAAAGGGCTTGTATGTCTCCGTCAGAAAACTTAATAAAATCCTCAAGAATGTTTTCCTGATTGGTTGTTAATTCCTCTTCTTTAGATAAAATGTTTTCCTTATCTGAGTGCGGAACAAACTGATAAATTGCCTCAGCCAGCTCATCCTCTTTGAATGGTTTAAGAACAACTGCATCAAAACTGCTTTGGGCTTTCTGAAGTGCATCCTTTACTACATTGGCAGTGGTGGCAATAACAGGAATTTTTTTGAGGTCTTTATGATTCTTTAATTTTTTGACAAGATCAAAACCGCTCATACCAGGCATATGCACATCTGTAATGATGATGTCAAATGGTTCCTGCAGCGCTGCGGAGAAGGCTTCTTCCCCATTGGACACAAGTTTGGCTTTCATATTCCATTTTGAAATAATGGTATGAAAGAGCAATAAGTTAAACTCATCATCTTCAGCAATCAGTATCTTCAGATCCTTAAAGCTACCAAAGGCAGTAAACTTTGGCTTTGTAACCTGGATGTACTCTTCTGCGGAAATTTCATAATCAATAAAGAAATGAAATTCGGACCCTGAACCCAGCACGCTTTTAACTCTTATTTCTCCTCCCTGCATTTCCACTAATTTTTTGCAAATAGCAAGTCCCAAGCCCGATCCTCCGAATTTCCTCGTAATGCTTGAATCGCCTTGATTAAATGATTCAAAGATTGAATGTATCTTGTCAGGAGATATTCCAATACCGGTATCAGTAACAACTATGCTTACTCTGCACTTATTATTTTCCAGTGCCAAAGCTGAGCAATGAAGCTGAACCTTGCCTTCTTCTGTAAACTTAAGTGCATTGCTTACCAGATTGTAAATTATTTGTTTCAATCTTAACGGATCACCATTGAGAAATGGGTAGTTGATATTTTCATCATTAAAGGAAAATAAAAGCTCTTTCTCTGCAGCTTTTAAGAAGAAAGAATCATAAACGTTTTCAATGATATCTTTTAGATTGAAAACCGTTTTTTCAAACTCTATCTTCCCAGATTCTATTCTTGAAATATCAAGTATATCATTCACCAGCAACAAAAGGTGCGAAGTGGAATTGTTGATTGCTTGCAGAAAATATTTCTGTCTGTTAAGTAAGTTAGTTTGTGAAAGCTGTTCTGTAAAACCCAGAATAGAGTTCAGAGGTGTTCTGATTTCATGGCTCATGGTTGCAAGGAAAAGTTCTTTTGTCCGGGCAAGATCTTCTGCCTGTGTTTTTGCATCCATAAGTTGATTCTTGTGAAAATTACTTCTTTTAACATCACCCATAATCATTAAGCTGAAAATCAAGATGGAGGCTATTCCTATGATGCCCAATGAAAATATCTTTATCAAAGATTCTTTTACTACTCCTTTTGCCTTGGTAATATTTGCGTCAGTCCTTTTCTGCTCTTTGTTTTTTAGGTTTATGATGATTTCACGAATTTTTTCTATGAGGAGATTGTCATTTTCAATAATTTCTGATTCATTTTGAGCAAGTAGTTGCTGAGATTTTAAATCTTCATTTTTGAGGTGAGAAATTATTTGTACTACTGTCTCTTTTTTTTGAAGCGCAGGCTCCTTTTCATTTTTTATAGTATCTATAATAGTATTGGTTTCTCGAAATACAGTAGGAGTTTGTGCGATTACAGGAAGCGTATCTTCTTTTACTTTTCTTCGGAAAATTTTTTTTACAGAATTCAATAAAGATTTTTTACCGGCATCATTCTCTTTTAATTCCAGATCCTTTTCTGCTGAATCTTCAGTTGGTGCCGCCTGCTGAATGATTTTAGTAGTAACTATTTTCTTTGTAACTATATATTGAGGACTGTCAGGATTAGCATATAGTTTACGAAGAAGACTGGCTGGTATGCTGGCTTCAGGTTTTTTTTCAAAAAGCTTTATTAATTTCTGATGATGCTTCTTTTTCTCTTCCCATAAAAAAGTCATGTTGTTAAGATCCGCCTCTTCTACACTTAGAGCTTGACTGAGGTTTTTTAGAGAGTCCAGATCATTTTCAACTTCTTTACAATAATTGGAATAGTGATCAAGATAAGTACTGTCTTTTGTTACAGAGTAAGCTCTGATATTGTTTTCTATACCGGAAAGGTCCGCCAGAATATCATTAAGCTTTATGATCTTAGTGTCAGGCTTTGATAAAAAGTTAAGAGAATATGTAAGGTCTTTAAAAGACTGAAATACGGTGATTCCTGCAATTAACGCTACTATAACTGCGGATCCGAATCCTAAAAGAATTTTAGTGCGAATGGATGATTTGAATTTTTTGGCATCCATAGTAAATGAAGATTAGTCAAGTTTAAAGTTACTTAATTTTTTCTTCTGTTGTGTCTGATAAAAAATAAAGCCATCGCTTAGGATGGCCTTATTCAATCATAATTAAAGGGGACTAAAAAAATTATCTTTGAGCCTTCACCATTTCTGGTCTGACTTTAACTTCTTTGGGTTCAATATGGGACTTTAAAATAATCTGCTGTACCTTATAGCGCTCTTTCATTTGAATTCTTCTCATTAACGTCCCAAATGAAAAGGCTGCAACTACACTTGATCCCAGCATTTATATTTATTTTAATGGCCTTGCTATACTACTTATAGAAAAAACGTGCCACAAATGTATGTTGCTATTATTCAGTTGTTTGTATTTCTAATCAAATTTTAATGTGTGGAAAAAAGCTACAATCTGTGGAGTTTGAATACAGTTTGGTAAAGTTTGTGGAAAGTATTCATTCAAAAGAACTAATTTTTAATAAAAAAATAAAGTCATCCGTGGATGACTTCATTTAATCAAAATTAAGGGGGACTTAAAAAACTATTTTTTAGATTTTGTAGAGTCACTTACTTCTGGATTGCTTGCTACAGGCTTAGCTTTTTGTGCTTTCTTAGTTGTATCAGTTAAAATTCCAGATTGTCCTTTAAGACTTACACTATTCTGAGCTTTGCTTAAAAATACAACACCAGAGAATGCAACAACGAAAGCAACGGCAGTTAACTTTTTCATAATAATTATAGGTTTTAAGGTAATAAATAAATTAATAACAGTCTGATATTAGAAAAATATGCCAACTTTATATGATGTTGTTAATGAGGTGTTTGTATTTTTGCCTGACTTGAAAATTCGTTGAAAAACACCCCAACATGAGGATTTGGGAAACGTCGAACTAACAAAATTTATTTAATGTTTTGGGAGAGAGAAAACAAAGGGACCTACACTCAGACCTTACATAATGGAACTAAAAAAATCAGTCTTCTATGGAATTATTTCACGATAATATTCAGCATAAATTTGTCCTAACCCACGATGGAAAAGAGTTTTCAACCAGCTATAGGATGCTGGGGCATAAATTCTGGGATTTTTATTACACCACAATACCGAATGCCGAAATTGATGAATCAGGGAAAGAGATTCTCCTGAATTATGTACTCGATTTTGTCAAAGCAAATCATATTAAGATAAGGGCAACCTGTCTCTCTGTTCAAGAGTTTTTGGTCAATCATAAATACCTTAAAGAGGTTTTATATCACCCATATAATTTAAACCATGCATAAAAATATAGGGAAGAGTAATATGTGAATTGCGGCTTTCCTTCCATATAGATTGCAATTGCATTAAAATAGAAATAAAAAAGGCAGTCTGAAATTCAGGCTGCCTCTTCTTAGTTTAAAGAAATAAAGAATATTTAAGCTTTTAAACTGTCTTCTCTTTGGATAATGTCTTGTAAGGTACTTTCTTTTAAAATTTTTAAAGTGTTATCCCTTACTTCTCTGATAATATCTCTGAATCCACATAAAGTTTCATCAACACACTCATCACATCTTTCGTAATATTTAATGCTGACACAAGGAAGGAGTGCAATGGCTCCGTCAAACAAACGGATAATATTGGCAAGATCTACTTCTTCTGGCTTTTTTATCAAATAATAGCCACCACCTTTTCCTTTTTTGCTATTTAAAATGCCAGCATTTTTGAGCTCTAAAAGTATAGCCTCCAGAAATTTCTGAGGAATACGTTCAGTTTTGGAAATGTCACTAATAAGAATTGGTCCTTTCTGGAACTCTTTTGCTAGTTTGGTGAGGGCCTTGATAGCGTACCTTGTCTTTTTGGATAGCATTATCTATAAACTCTATATGCTTTATTATAATTCAAAAATGCAAAAAAAACTTATGATTGTTCAGGTCGGCTGTCGATTTTTTTGAACTATATATCTATTAAAAAAGGAAAATAAGGGAACTATTCTGAATTTCTTCAGATTTATTATTTAATTTGAAGGTTGAATCTTGCTATTTTCCAAACAAAATTTGAAGATTCAAGTTTACTTTAATCGCAAGGTCCCCAGGTAAAAAAGTAGCTAAAGCAGGCAGTCTTCTCCCGACTGCCTGCTTTGTTTTTTGGATAGGATACCATTAAACCAATAATTGAGAATTTTTAAATTTTATAAATTGTTGTTTTCTAAAAAGAATTTCCAAGGGAATTCTATGGTGGATTGGTTATATTTGTTTTTGCATTAATAATTTATGATATACCCTATAGTAGCTTACGGTGACCCGGTATTGAAGAAGCGGGCTGTTGATTTTGAAAAAGGAACTGATTTGAAGCAATTAGTTGCTGATATGTTTGAGACTATGTACAACGCTAATGGAGTTGGGTTGGCTGGTCCGCAAATTGGGCTTAATCAAAGAATATTTGTAGTTGACGGAAGTCCGATGGAAGAAGGGTTGGATGATTTCAAAAAAGCTTTTATAAATCCAGAAATTATAGAGGAAACCGGTGAAGATTGGCCATATGATGAGGGCTGCCTGAGTATTCCAGGGGTCAGGTCTGAGGTCTTCAGACCATTTCAGTTAACTATCCGCTATTTTGATGAAAACTGGGTGGAGCGTGAAGAAACTTACGAGGGCATCAGGGCTAGAATAATCCAACATGAATATGATCACATAGAAGGTGTTCTGTTTGTTGATCATCTTTCTTCTATTAAAAAGAGACTCATGAAAAATAAACTTACTAATATTAGTAAGGGGATTGTGGATGTTTCCTATAAAATGAAGTTTCCAGTTAAAAAATAACATGATTACAAAAAGTACGGGATCCAAGCTGCCTGACATCGGTACGACAATCTTTACGATTATGTCACAGATGGCCAGAGATTATAATGCTATTAATCTTGCACAGGGTTTTCCGGATTTTAAATGTTCAAACGACCTGGTCGACTTGGTTACCTTTTATATGAAAAAAGGCTTTAATCAGTATGCTCCAATGACCGGTGTTCAGGTTTTAAGAGAAAAAATAGCTGTTAAGTCAAAAGAGTTGTATGGAGCTTCAGTTGATCCTGATAAAGAAGTCACTCTTACCTGTGGTGCCACAGAGGCTTGTTATACCGCTATTACATCGATCGTAAAACCAGGTGATGAAGTAATCATTTTTGAACCAGCGTTTGATTGTTATATCCCTGCCATCCAGCTTTCCGGTGGCAAGCCTGTATTTATTGAATTGCAATATCCTGACTATAAAATAGACTGGGATCTGGTAAGAAAAAAGATCACTGAAAAAACCTCTCTGATTATAATAAATTCCCCCCACAATCCTACGGGGGCAATAATATCAAAACAAGATATTGACGCTTTAACCGAGCTCGTCAGAGATACAGATATCACTATACTAAGCGATGAGGTATATGAGCATATCATATTTGACAGAGCTGAGCATCATAGCTTTTTGAAATATCCTGAGTTGAGAGAAAGAAGCTTTGTGATCAGTTCTTTTGGTAAGACTTATCACACCACCGGTTGGAGAATGGGATATTGTATCGCCCCAGAGCATCTTTCAACTGAATTCAGAAAAGTCCATCAGTACAATACGTTCAGTGTACCTACTCCCATGCAGTATGCCCTTGCTGATTTCCTGGAGAAAAAAGAAGAGTATCTTGGATTGCCTGATTTTTATCAAAGAAAGAGAGATTTGTTTCTGAATCTTATGAGTAGGTCCAGGTTTAAAGGAATACCATCTTCAGGAACATATTTTCAATTGATGAATTTCGGAGATATTGCCAATGAGTCTGATGTTGATTTCGCTGCAAGGCTCACAAGAGAATCAGGAGTTGCCTGCATACCGATTTCCGTTTTTTATCACACCAAAAAAGATGACAGCATTATAAGGTTTTGCTTTGCTAAAGAAGATGAAACCCTTGAAAACGCCGCGAGAAAGCTATGCAGGATCTGAAGATAACTCTGGTTCAAACACCTCTTTTCTGGAAAAATAGTGGGGCTAACCTTGCCATGCTTGAAGAGAAGCTCTGGCAGATGAAAGAGCAATCTGATCTTATTATCCTTCCGGAAATGTTTACTACAGGTTTTTCGATGGATGCGGCTGAACTTGCCGAACCCATGAACCTGACTGCTTTTAAATGGATGAAGCAGATGGCTGCGCAAAAGAAAGCTGTCATTACTGGAAGTGTTATAATCAAGGAGGGGGATAAATTTCATAATCGTCTGATTTGGATGGAGCCAGACGGAAGTTTTGATGCATATGACAAAAGGCATCTCTTCAGAATGGCTGGTGAAGACAAGGTGTACACGGCTGGAATTAAAAAACTCATTAAAGAAATAAAAGGCTGGAAAATTTGTCCTTTAGTCTGTTATGATCTTAGATTTCCAGTATTTAGCAGAAACCGTCAAAATGAATATGATCTTCTGATATATGTAGCAAACTGGCCTGCTGCAAGAAATGTAGCATGGAAAACTCTTTTAAGGGCAAGGGCTATCGAAAATATATCTTATGTGGCTGGAGTAAACAGGATAGGGACTGATGGAAAAGATTTGGAGTATTCAGGAGATAGTGCAGTGATTGGTCCTGTTGGTGAATATATTGAAGAGCTTAATGATCGTGAAGAGCTTAAAACAATAACATTAAGCGCAGAGCATTTAAATGCATTCCGGCAAAAATTCCCTGCTCATCTGGATGCCGATTCATTTGAGCTTGAGCTTTGAATGAAAGCAATTAAGTCCTGAACATTTGGATTCTTAATTTTAGCAAATGATTTTAAAGAAGCCAGCATTTTTTCAACGATCGCATGTTCTCCAATTAAAATTGCAGTCAGATATTCTTTTGATCTCAGTAATGTTTCGCAGAAGGGAATAATTCCCTTAGAGACATTGTCCAAAGCCTCTATGATAACCAATGTATTTTTATTCTCTTTCTTATTTTCTTCCAGAATTTTCGAAAAGTACCCGTAAAGAACAGCATCACTGTAATTGTCAAAATCAAAAAAAGTTGCAGAGGGAAATTGCTCTTTAAGGCTGGTTAGTAATGTATTTCCATATTGAAAATCCTGACCAGAAGAAATTGAAAAGAAAATGATTGTATTCATGGTTAATTTGAAAACAAAGTAATTTTAAATACCGTTTTTGCCTAACTTGCCCTTTAAGTTTGTTAGAAGATATGGAAATAAATCAAATTTATCAGAAATATAAAGAAACACGTTCAGTTTCTACAGATACAAGAAAGATTGAAAAGGACTGCATGTTTTTTGCCCTGAAAGGTCCTAATTTTAATGGTAATACTTTTGCTGAAGAAGCCTTGAAACAAGGTGCAAAATATGCAGTAATTGATGAAGCTCAGTTCAAAAAGGATGATAGATTTATCCTTGTAGAAGATGTATTGGCAGCATTGCAGCAGCTGGCAAATTTTCACAGAAAGCAACTTGCCATACCAATCGTTGCGATAACCGGATCGAATGGGAAAACGACAACTAAAGAGCTTGTCAATGCAGTGCTTGCAAAAAAGTATAAAACCTATGCAACAAGAGGCAACCTTAACAATCACATAGGAATCCCTCTGACACTTCTGGCAATGGATGAAACCATAGAATTGGGCATTGTTGAAATGGGGGCAAATCATCAGAAAGAAATTGAAGGGTATTGCAAGATTGCGGAGCCTGATTTTGGTTTGATCACCAATATCGGAAAGGCTCACTTGGAAGGGTTCGGAGGCGAGGAAGGCGTTAAGAAGGGGAAAGGAGAGTTGTACGACTATTTGCTGGGTTCGGGAAAAAATATATTCCTGAACACGAATGATGAGATATTGAAAAGCATTTCAAAGTTTTCAGCTCCTGTAACTTATCCAAATAAAGGTAATTTTTATGAATGCTCATTTATAGACGCTTCACCTTTTATCCGATTCAAAACGGAGGATGGAACAGTTGTAAATACACAACTTTTAGGTGCTTATAACTTCCCTAACATTGCTGGGGCGCTTTGTATAGGTAAGTATTTCAAGGTTCCTGCCGAATCCGCCAATGAGGCTATTGCCTCCTATAATCCTGAAAACAATCGTTCACAGGTAATCAAAAAGGAAGATCTTACGCTTATATTGGATGCCTACAATGCTAATCCTTCAAGTATGAAGGCAGCTATAGAAAACTTTGCGGCCATGTCTACTGCCAATAAGAAGGTTATGGTATTGGGAGATATGTTTGAACTAGGAGAGCAAAGTGAAGGGGAGCATAGAAACCTTGGTAAGCTAATAGGGGCCCTTCAATTTGACTCTGTATTCCTTTGCGGAAAGATGATGAAGTATGCTTCTGAAGAATTGAAGTCAGCAAAATATTTTTCTGAAAAAGCTGAACTGGAGAAGTTTGTAGAAGGAAATAAACTAAAGGATTCTACTATACTTATCAAAGGGTCAAGAGGTATGGGGCTTGAAACATTAGTCAGACTCATTTGAGTCTGACTAATTTCTTGTATCAATTATTGCAGACTGCAAAGTTTAAGCCCACTTTAAATTGATCTTTAAATCTATACCTTATGATTATAGCATGCCTTATTTCTCTTCCATAAAAGGATACCTGTAATCTGTCGGTGGATTAAAATTTTCCTTTATCACTCTCGGGGAAACCCATCTTACAAGATTCAGCATAGAACCAGCTTTGTCGTTGGTACCAGAAGCCCTTGCGCCTCCAAAGGGCTGTTGGTTTACTACAGCTCCTGTTGGTTTGTCATTAATGTAAAAATTACCCGCAGCATTATAAAGCACTTTTTTCGCAAGGTTAATTGCATTATTGTCTTCAGCAAACACCGCCCCTGTAAGGGCATAGGGAGATGTTGTATTAGCGGTTCCCAGTATAGCCTCAAACTTGCTGCCTTCATAAAGATAAATAGTAAGCACAGGTCCGAAGATCTCTTCACACATGGTTACATATTTTGGGTTTTTCGCGAGGATTACCGTTGGCTGTATAAAATATCCTTTCGACTTGTCGAACGTTCCGCCAAAGAGAACTTCCGCTTCCTCACTCTTCTTTGCCTTTGTTATATATGAAGTAATTTTGTCAAAAGCCTTTTCATCAATCACTGCATTGATAAGATTGGTGAAGTCTTCAACAGGTCCTGTCTTTATTTCTGCCAGGTCTTTTGCCATAAGATCTTTTACCTCTGGCCAAAGTTCCGCCGGAATATATGCTCTGGATGCTGCAGAACATTTTTGCCCCTGGTATTCAAATGCTCCTCTTACAAGTGCTGTAGATAGCGCCTTTATATTGCAGGAAGAATGTGCGATTACAAAATCCTTTCCACCGGTTTCACCAACTATTCTAGGGTAAGATTTATATCTTCCGATATTTTCTCCTATTGTTTTCCATATAGTCTGAAATACCTTTGTACTGCCTGTAAAATGAATACCTCCGAAATCAGGATGTGAAAATATTACTTCTCCTGCTACGGGACCATCTACAAAGATCATGTTAATGACCCCATCAGGAAGACCGGCTTCCCTGAAGATTTCCATAAGGATATTTGCAGAATATATTTGAGTAAAGGCAGGTTTCCACACTACAGTATTTCCCATCAGAGCTGGTGCTGCTGGAAGGTTTCCGGCTATTGCTGTAAAGTTGAAAGGCGTAAGCGCGAATACAAAACCCTCTAGTGGTCTGTATTCAATATGATTTTTTACACCCTCAGGAGAAAAAGGCTGGACCTTATAAATATCCTGCATGAACGTTACATTAAATCGCAAAAAGTCAATCATTTCGCAGGCAGAATCAATCTCTGCCTGATAGACATTTTTGGATTGGCCCAACATGGTAGCCGCATTTAGCTTTGCCCTATATGGACCGGAGACTAAGTCCGCAGCTTTCAGGAATATCTGAGCACGATCTTCCGGAGATTTCATTGCCCAGCTTTCCTTTGCTGTCATGGCAGATTTTATAGCCTTGTTGACATGATCACTTGATCCCTCATAAAAATAACCAAGCGTATGTTGGTGATCATGCGGAGGCGTAATTTTCTTCTTAGTGTCGGTTTTAAAAGCCTTGCCTCCGATGATCATCGGTATATCCAATACCTTGGACCTTGCATCTTTTATTGCCTCTATTAATCGTGCTCGTTCCGGAGAGCCGGGCTCATAGTCACAGGTACTTTCATTAATAGCAATGTAGTTTTCAAGATCAAAGGTTTCCATAGTATAAGGTTTTATAAAACTTTATAAAGTTCGCTCAGGCAGGTAATTTCGTTTTCAGGTACAAAAGAATTGCTTCTTTGCTTGGGATTAAACCAAATATAAGGCATCCCTGCATTCATTGCACCTGTTATATCAGCATCCCAATCGTCACCGATCATGATGCTGTCGCTATTGGTTGCACTGGTTACTTTAAATGCATAATCAAATATCTTCACGTCAGGTTTTTTAAATCCGCAGATTTCTGAATTAATGACAATCGGGAAATATTTGCTAAGCCCGGAGGTTTCCAGCTTTATGTGCTGCGTCTCCTTGAAACCGTTGGTGATGATATGTAGCTGATATTTATTTTTAAGATATTCAAGTACTTCAAGGGCAAATGGAAAAACATTTCCCTTGGCTGGACAAATGGAAAG
Source organism: Sporocytophaga myxococcoides DSM 11118 (assembly GCF_000426725.1). NCBI lineage: Bacteria > Pseudomonadati > Bacteroidota > Cytophagia > Cytophagales > Cytophagaceae > Sporocytophaga > Sporocytophaga myxococcoides. The sequence continues at coordinate 367,305 of NZ_KE384560.1, forward strand.
AAACTGTTCATTGATTTTTTCAGGGACAAATTTCTCCGAAAGTCCTAATTTGTTAAAGGTCAGAATAAATCTTTTATCCCTGATGATCTCCTTGGTTATAGTGCCAGCATTGTAGTCTTTCCAGAGAGATTCATTGATCTCCGTATAGACTTCAAAGAAATCATTACAGGAGAAGGAGTTGAATGAATGCATTTGATGCAGCTCATACAACTCCCTTAATGTTTCAAAACAATTTTTATCGAAATCCCATAGGGTGTGGTCCAGATCGAAAAAAATGTGTTTCAGGTGATTCATAATGTATTTAGAAGTTTAGCTTAAGGCGCTCAACAGGTCTGTCGTTTACGATATGCTCGTCAAATATTTCTTTAACATCTTCAGGCTGAACGTTGCCATAAAATATACCTTCAGGGTAGACCACAACTGCAGGACCGAAAGCGCAAACGTCAAAACATCCGGCTCTTTGAGCTCTTACTTCAGAGTTGAGTTTGTTGTCCTTTACAAGTTTTTTGAACTCTTCAACCAGTTCCATACCACGTTTTTCGCCGCAGCATTTTTTTCCTTCTTCTTTCTGGTTAGTACAAATAAATATATGTTTTTTATATTTCATCCTGGTATAATCCTGTTTTTGGGGTTGTTTTTTAGAAATTTATTTTTCGTGGAAGATAATCAATAAAATAAATAAAATTTGTCTTCTAAAGTTCAGGCAGGTGATATATTTTTAGCTTGTTGTGTAATTTCCTGACTGCAAGTTCGTTGTTGGAGTACAGCGTTCTGTATTCCTCCTGATCTTTAAGTAATAATGGGTCTTTTTCAAGGAAAGTAAATAACTGAGCAATTATTTCATAATATGTTTCATTGATGAAATAATATGCCCACTGGTCTACCTTCTTGTATCTCAGCACTCCGGAATTCTTAAGGGTGCTTAATTGACGGCTGGTCTTGGTCTGAGTAAAATCAAGAATGAGTTCCAGATCTGAAATGCACATTTCTTTATTCCTGAATATGAGGTTCATGATCCGGATTCTGGATTCGTCGCTGAAGGCTTTGAAAATTTCAGCGCCGATTTTGAGATCAAAATGTTTAAGACGAATCATAAATTTTAAAATACAAATTTAAATAAAAGCACGCTAATTGAGTACAACGATGATCTTTTCGATTAAATATAAAAAGTTGACTAGCAGAAATTTATTTTTTGATGTATCTAGCATTTAGAAATTACGTAAAGAGGTAAAGAAAGAGAAGACCCTGAAATTTAAGATGAGAAAGATTGTTTTGATAGCTTTTCTGATTTCACTTATAGGCAGTATAGGATATGCATATGCCTTGCCCGTGGATTCAGTGAAAGTTGTTGTGATTGATGAGAAGGATAAACCTGTTTCAGCTGCTAAGATCTCCATCGAAGGGAGCAAATTTTTTTTAACTAACAAATCAGGACTATTCAAATTCAGACCTGCTAAGGAGCTTGAGATGCCTATTAAGGTTGTTCTTGACAAAGCAGGCTTTGTAATCGACGAATATATTTTTTACGAAGAAGACAAAGAAATTGAAATAAGAGTCAAGAAGAATGAATATTTCCTTAAGGAGTTAATCATAAAGCTTTTAAATGATTCCGGCTCTGTTATGGCCAATCACATACTTGAGTATGCAGGAGAGGAATATCATACAGATAAAAAGGGAATTGCCCGAATTCCTAAAAAGAGGTTTGTCCCTGAAGATTTCATGGTTGACGGTTATAATCTTGATAAAATCAACTTTGCGGAAAAGGAGCAGACTTATGTATTGACTCTGATGCCTGAAGTAGTTGAATTACCAAAGCCTGCTCTGACAGACAATACTAAAGATACCATGAGTATGGAAAGCATTCTGGCTCTTACCCAGGAGCAGCTAGATTCCATGATTTTTGATCAGTATAAAGAGGAGTTTGAAAAGATATCTGCTGAAATAGTTGAAGAGCGGAGAAGATTGGTTGAAAGCAATTCCAAAATCAGAGATGAGATTGACCATATCACCAATAAGCTTAGAAACGAAAAAAACCTGACGGATGAACAAAGAGGGGAATTACAGAAATATGTAAGTAAGCTTGAAAGGTCACTTATTGAAAACTCTCTTGCATACAACAAGGCAGAAGAAAAGACTATGTCTTTTATAGAACGTCTTAAGTTTATCATCATGCAGAAGGATTCTATCAATTACATCGCGATAAGGAAACTTCAGGCAGCAGAAAGACAAAGAATACAGGCAGAGAAGAAGGTTAAAAGAACGATTATAATTTCCAGTATCATTGCGGTTGCTTTACTATTGCTTGCGGTGGTATTCTATTCTATTGCCAGAAAGATGAGAAGGCAGAAAAAGCAACTTGAATTATCTAACGGTGAGTTAGGTGATATTAAAGATACGCTGTCTGAGAAATTAATAGAAAGTGATAAGCAGAAAGCAATGATAGAGGAGCAGAATCAGCAGCTTGACATGTTTGTATACAAAGCTTCTCATGATATTAAAGGTCCGCTGAAATCACTTCTTGGGCTTTCCAAACTTGGACTTACAAGTGTGAAAGATGAAAATTCGCTTGAGCTATTTACCCACATCCATAAGAGTATTACCAAACTAGACAAGCTGGTTTCTGATTTATTATTCCTTTCAAAAGCTAAGAAAGTTGAAATTAATAACTCAAAAATTAATGTAAGCGGATTAGTGCAGGAGGTAGTGAACAGCTATAAAAACATAGAGGGATATGGAAATGTAAATATTGATATTGAAATTCCTGAAACAATTGATTTCACTTCAGATTATAATCTGTTTTATTCTGTAGTTCAGAATTTTGTTGAGAATGCGATCAAATATGCTGATAACAGCAAAGGTGATAAATATCTTAAAATAAGCGCCAGCTCAGATGATGAAAAGACGGAGTTCAGGTTTGAAGATAATGGGATGGGGATTGAGCCGGAGCATTTGCCTAAGATATTTGATATGTTTTATAAAATAAGCGAAAACTCTGCAGGTTCAGGTCTTGGCTTATATATAGTCAAATACAATGTTGAAAGACTTGGCGGTATTATAAAAGTAGAAAGCGAATTGAATAAGGGGTCTGTTTTCGTACTTGAGTTTAAAAAAACTGCCGAATTGGTTCTAAATTAAAAATCAGGTCCGGAAACTGAAGATAGGGGGCTTCTTCTGCTATTCCATGAACTGATAAAAAATCGTTAAGATCTGTACTGACTAAGCTTAGTACAGATCTTCATTATTTTCATATAAAGACATATTTTAACTGATTGAAAAATAATCATACAAGCATGAAAGCTTTGGTATGTGCTAAAATATCGAGGTCAGTAGGTCTGGCATTTCTAATTTTCTTTTTTCTTGTTACCAATGCAAGAGGAGCGAACTTTTATTCTGTTTCCGCAGGTGCATGGGAAACTCCTTCAAATTGGGTGACCGATGCTTGTGGGGGATCTGCCACTGCATCAGGAATTCCGCAAGCTAGCGATAATGTTTTTATCTGCTCTGCAGTTATACTCAGTTCCACAGTTACTGTAAATGATCTTACAATAAATGCAAGTGGAAATCTGAGTTTTGCAGCTTCAACTATCAGCAATCTAACAGTATCTGGAAATCTGACTGTGAATTCCGGGGGAACTTTCCAGGCTGTAGCAGGGACCATAACTCATACGCTTAATCTGGCAGGATCATTTACCAATAATGGATCAGTTGATTTCTGGAAAAGTACTACAAGTAATGTCTCTCTGATTTTTAATGGCGGTGGCAATACCGTTGTCTCCGGTAGCGGGACATGGAATCTATTTGCTGTTACAATGAATAAATCCGCAAGGCTTTCGGTCTTTGAAGTACAGGCACCAGCATTTTTTACAAACTTCAATTCCGGAGTCTGGACCCTCACTCAGGGAACATATTTTCATAATTGTAACAGGACATTTAATATGGCCTCTGCTACTCCAGACTTTACAATCAATACCAATACGATTGTTAAAGTAGCGAATGGTACTTTGAATATTGCGGCCGCCGGGAATCATCTTTTGCTTCAGGGGGGGCTTGAAATTACAGGGGGGACAGTTAATGTCGGGAGGACAAATGGAACTTCTCCAAATAGTTTAAGATACAGTCAGTCTGGAGGAAATATTCCTTATATAAAAATTACAGGAGGCCTTTTAAATTCCTATCAGGGTATCAATTCTTTTGATGATGGGGCTGCCGCTAACTATCCTTTTTCTTTTGATATGAGCGGAGCGACTAGTACAGTTACTTTAAATACCGGTGCTGCTCAGCCCAGCAGAGAATCATTCAAGGTTACAGATGTTGCAGGTAGTATATTTAAAATGACTGAAGGCTTAATCACTTTTTCAAGACGTAATGGAGGGGCCAGGTCTGATTTTGCAGTATGCGGGACTAATGGAACTGTTACTTCATCAGGAGGAACAGTACAATTTGGTACATCCGTATCTGTCGCTGAAGTTTATACTTTTACACCATTTGCGAATAATACACTTCCAAATTTTAGCGTTTCAGGGCCAGCAAATCAAAATGTAATTTTGAGACCTTCTAGTGCCGGAAATTTCAGACTTCTCAGCTTATATATTGATGCGGGTAAAACTTTTGATGTAAGTTCTACTGGCGATGTAAACGATGGTCGTACCATGACTTTGACAGGCAGCAATCTTAGTGGTTATGCTTTTTTTGATAATAACAATGAAGCAGCAGATCATTTTCTTTATAGGCAAGGAACGGTTGTTGTAACAAGTAGCGCAACAATAAGAACCAATGCGGCTGCTGCGGATCTATCTATTCGAAGATTTTACAGTTTGAGTTTTGCATTCCCTAACCAAAATATTAAAATAGACAATGATTTTGGGGTTAACTGGGTTTTGACATTTAATGGAGGGGTACTTGATGCTTCTAACAGAAATATTTATTTGTATCACAGTGCTCCATTGTCTATTACAGCAGGAAGCACAATCACTCTTTCAAATTTAGTTTTTAATCGTGGCAGTGCTCAGGACTTGCCCGGGTATGATTATAACTGTACTATCTTAGCACTGGCAAATGGAACACAGATAAAGCAAAAAGGCAAAGTATCTTGCCTTAACTTGAAGATTACCGGAAACATGGTTTCAGGAGTTTCATATACAAATGTAGACAATGATGATAGTCTTCATGTAAGAGGAGATATTGATATTGGTTGTTCTGGTTGCAGTAATTCTACAGCATCATCCACAGACTTTTTTTCTGCAATAATAACAGTCGATGGAAATTTTAATCTGAATACAAATGGCTATGTTAACACACAGGCACCGATTATTAGAGTTGGAGGAGACTGGAATAACACTAGTACAAATGGCACTGCTTTTAGCGAAAACCTGAGTACTGTTATTTTTATTGGCAGTGGAAAAAATCAGATAAAATGCACTGCAACCGGGGGAGAAATATTTTACAATTTGGCTATTAACAAAAACGGTAAAGATTCTTTAGTTTCTGTAGTTAGTGTTTCTAATTCACTTGCATTTACCAATGGGAAATTTATTTCCTCAGCTACAAATTTAATGATAATCAGGTCGGGAGCCACTGTTTCTGGAGCTTCACATGCTAGTCACGTTAATGGTCCTGTCCAAAAAAACGGATCGGGAACATTTGATTTTCCTATTGGTGATGGAACCTATTACAGACCTATGGGCATTACAACTGGAGGAAGTGGAGATATTTTTATTGCGCAATATTTCAATCAGGGAGCTAAGCAACCTGACTATAATTTTGCAAGTAAAGGACCAGGAGTTCAAGAAGTAAGCAACTGCGAATATTGGAATTTGAAAAGAGAGGCTGGTTCAAGTCAACCCAGGGTAAGGTTATCATATGGTGCTGGAAAATGTGAGTTATTATCTGAATATACCACATATAAAGTTACCTATTGGAGCTCTTCCCAATGGATAGACCTGGGAAGAGGAGGAGCATTGACAAGTGGAAATGCAACAAGTGGATTTGTCGAAAGTACTGGCCAGGTGAGTTCCTTCGGTATTTTTACTTTGCAATCCTGTCTCAAACCTATCGTAGCTAAAAGCGGGGCTACAAACTTCTGTCTTGGGAAATCTGTTACCCTTACGTCAAATGTTGCAACAACATATATCTGGGCGCCAGGTGGTCAGACAACGAATGCAATCACTGTTTCAACTGCCGGAACCTATACTGTAACTACTACAACAGCTACCGGTTGCACTGCGACTTCCGAACCAATCACTGTTACCGTAAATTCATTACCTGCCCAACCAACCACTACGACAGTTTCTCCAAGTCCGATATGTGACTCTGCAGTTGTTACATTGACCGCTTCAGGTCCATCAGGTATTAGTGATTACAGGTGGTATAATGATAATGTAACTGCAACATCCTTTGCAGGTGGACCTTCTTATACAACACCTTCTAAAATTAAAGCCAACAGAACATTTTATGTTACTTCATACGATGGCAATGGATGTGAAAGCACTCCAAGAACAGCTGTGAATGTTAATATTACTGCATCTCCTCCTGTTCCGACTTCAGCGGATGCATTTATATGTGATCCGGGAGAAATTATATTGACTGCCGGTGGTTCTGCCGGTGGGTATATATGGTATGACGTCGATCAGGCAGGTACCCCTGTTTATTATGGTTCCAATTTTGTTATTCCTAATCTTACCGCTACTAAAATTTATTATGTTGCAGCTTCTGCTGCAGGTTGCGAGAGTGGAAGATTTAAGGTAACTGCAAGTCTCCATACACGACCTACAAGTCCAGTCGGAATTCCGGATTCGACATGCGGAAGTGGATCTGTTACATTAAAGGCTACTGGCTCATCATCTGGATACAAATGGTATAATCCACCAGGAACAGGGCCAGTTATAGGTACTGGAGCTTCTTTTTCTACAGGTGTTTTAACTTCAACTACAATCTATTATGTAAGCGCCATGAGCTTTGAGGGGTGCGAAAGTGGAAGCAAGACACCTGTTCAGGCAATAGTGAAAAAGATTCCTGCTTTACCTTTAGCTGCTAACGGAACACATTGCGGACCAGGAGTAGTGAATCTTTCAGTATCAGGAGTAACAGGAAGTTATAAGTGGTTTAAAGACAATACAGATCAGATAGTACTTTCAAATTTAGCTACATATGCTCCGAGCATAAGTTCAACAACGACCTATTATGTTTCTTCGGATTCTTTAAGTTGTTCAAGTAGCAGAATACCTGTAGTTGCAACTATATTAACCCAACCGGCATTGCCAACCGGAAGTGATGTGTCGAGGTGCGGCCCTGGAAGAGTTAAGCTTGAAGCTTCAGCTTCAACGACCTCATTTAATTGGTATCTTGATTCAACAAGTACTTTGGTTCAGGGAACTCTACCAATTTATAATACCGATTCGATTTTAACCAATACTAAATATTATGTCTCATCTGTAAGCACAGATGGCTGCGAAAGTAATGGAAGAACAAAGATTAACGCTATTATAAATCTGCTTCCTTCTTCACCATCTGTAAAAGATGGTTATAACTGTGGTCCGGGAACAGTCGACCTTGAAGCCTATGGATCTGCAAATGAATTTATCTGGTATTCAGAAGCTATAAATGGAGACTCCTTATATACTGGTGATAAGTATAAAACAAAGTCACTGACTAGTACTACTGATTTTTATGTCCTTGCCAAAAGTAGTCTTGGCTGCTTTAGTACAGACAAAACCAAAGTGACGGCAACGATTAAAGCAATTCCGGATGAACCGACTCCTGTTGATAGCTCAAGATGTGGTCCGGGAGACGTCGTTCTTTCTGCAAAAGGATCATCGGAAAATAAATATAAATGGTATACATCTGAAATAGGAGGTTCTGCACTGGACAGCCTGGAAATATTCACGGCAAAAAATCTATCCAACAGCCAGACTTATTATGTAGCCTCTCAGGAAGATGGCTGCCAGAGTAATAGAGTTGATGTAGTTGCAACTATCTTTTCAAAACCTTCTTTACCTTCTGTAATTGACGGATCAAGATGTGGACCGGGAAGTGTACAACTCTCCGCAGCTTTGCCTAATTCCACATTCAAATGGTATCTTGACTCTACAAGTACTGTTGTTCAAGGATTTCTACCAACATATAATACCGATTCGATTGTAACGAATACTAAATATTATGTGTCATCTGTAAGCACAGAAGGCTGTGAAAGTGATGGAAGAACTAAGATTAATGCCATCATAAACCAAGTCCCGTCTTCTCCAATTGTAAAGGACGGTTCTAATTGTGGACCAGGAACGGTCGACCTTGAAGCTTCCGGAGGGGCAAACGAATTTATTTGGTATTCAAAAGATGTAAATGGCGATTCTTTGTTTACCGGGACTATATATAAAACTCAGTCCTTGACTACCACCACTCATTTTTATGTCCTTGCAAAAAGTAATCTTGGTTGCTACAGCGAAGAAAAAACAGTGGTTACCGCAACAATTAAAACAATTCCGGGGGAACCAACTCCCATTGATGGTTCTAGGTGCGGTCCGGGAGACGTTGTTCTATCTGCTACAGGATCATCTGAGAATAAATATAAATGGTACTCAGGTTTAAGTGGAGGGGCTCCCCTCGACAGTTTGGGAAGCTATACAACAGAAAGCCTCAATGGGAATAAGACATATTATGTAGCATCTCAGGAAAACGGATGCCAGAGCAATAGAGTAGGAGTATTGGCTACCATCAATCCTATACCAGCGAAACCTATTGCAGTGGGTGATTCCAGCTGTGGAAAAGGGGATTTAGATCTTTTGGCTTCCGGAGCTTCCGATTATTACTGGTATTCTGATGCATTATCAGCGACAAAGCTTGATTCCGGAGCAACTTTTACAGCACATGATATTAGTACTACTCAATATTATTTTGTTAGTGCTGTCAGCGATAAGGGATGTGAAAGCAGTGACCGGACTCAGGTTCAGGCTTTGATTCTGGATTTTCCTGTGCAACCAACCGCTAAAGATACAGCCCTTTGTGGTGAGGGGGAGGTGAAGCTCAAAGCATCAGCTTCTTCAGGAACTTTTAAATGGTATGATACTGGAAATCATGAAATAGGAAATCGGCAGGAATTGCCGACAGGAATTATTGAGTCAGATTCTATATTCTATGTTTCATCTATTGTACATGGTTGTGAAAGTATTAAGAAACCTGTATTTGTTACGATAAACCCGCTTCCATCAATTCCGACAGTGAAGGATACAAGTATTTGTGGGGTACAAAGTATAACGCTTACCGCTTCAGGAAGTCCGGATACTTATCGTTGGTATAATCAGGAAGACGATGATAGTTCAATGGCAGTGAATAAGGGAGATAAATTTTTATCTTCTATATCTTCAACGGTTTCATATTATGTTTCTTCCATTAGTAGTCAGAAATGTGAAAGTCAGGATAGAGCAAAATTAACAGTTTCTTTTACCAAGAATCCGGAAGCACCTGTTTCAGTTCCTAATTACATCTGCGGTTCCGGTAATATTGACCTTTCAGTAACAGGACTTTCCCAAAATTATTTATGGTATTCCAGCAAAGACTCTTTGCTAGGTAGTTCTGCAACCTATAAGGCATATGTAAAATCCGACTCTACATTTTATGTGGTTGCAGATAGTGCTGGGTGTAAAAGCTCCAAAACGATAGTAGAGGCATTTATTAAGCCTTTACCTCCAGCTCCGACAGTTAAAGATACGGCGACATGTGTTGCTGGCAGCATGACACTCTCAGCTTTCGGATCTCCGGAATCATACAAATGGTATGATAGTCTGAATGTTTTGTTAGGAGAAAGTCAATCTATTGCAATTAATAACATTTCCAGAACTACCACATTTTATGTGGAATCAAGCCTTAACGGATGTGAAAGTGAAACTAAAACTCCACTTATTGTCACGTTAAATGACATTCCTCCGGCTCCGAAGGCAAATGTTACTCCTGTCTGTGGAGGGGGAAAGGTAGCTTTGTCTGCCTCAGGCTCTGCTGGAAATTATTTTTGGTACGAGACTGAAACAAGTACATTGGAACTTAAAAATAGTCCTGATTATCTCACAGATTCTTTATCTGCTTCCAAACTCTTTTATGTATTGGCAGAAAAGGATAATTGCAAAAGTGAACGTGTACCTGTTACGGCATTGGTAAATCCTTTACCAGATGAACCATCAGTTGCAGGTGATACAATTTGTGAAAGTGAAACCACTCTAATACTAAAGGCCAGCGGTAATTTCGAGAACTTTATTTGGTATTCAACTTTGGTTGGCAACGACTCTATTGGATCAGGCAATTCTTTAACTGTAAATTTAAGTTCTACTTACACCTACTATGTAGCTTCTCTGGATAACAATGGATGTAAAAGTACCAGAACTCCTGTATTGGCACTTGTAAATCCTAGTCCTTTAAAACCTAATGCTATAGGAAGCAAAAGATGTGGACCAGGTCCTGTAACCCTTACAGCCTCAGGTTTTGATGAGTATAAATGGTATGAAGCAGAAAATGGAAGTCCTTTTGCAACTCACAATGATACGTTAGAAGTGAACACTGTAACGGAAACCAGATCTTACTATGTATCTTCTGTTGCACAGGGATGTGAAAGTCAGGAAAAAACGAAGGTAGATGTGCATATCAATCCTATACCATCAAATCCTGAAGGAGTAGAGAGCTCGGTATGTAAACAGGGTAGTGTTCTTCTTTCAGCTAAAAATTCTCCTGATAAATATTACTGGTATACTGGAGATTCAAATACTGAAATTCCTGTTGATACAACCCTTGCAGATTATCAGACCCCATTCATAACTGCTACTACAAAATTTTATGTGAGCTCTGTGGATACTCTTGGTTGTGAAAGTGCTAAAACGGAAGTAACAGCATATGTTAAGCCCTTGCCAGAAGCTCCGGTAACAGTTTCAGATTCTGCATGCGTTAATACGAGGGCGATGATTTTAAAAGCGGATGGTATTGCAGAAAACTTTAAGTGGTATACATCAGATACGAGTTCAGTATCGATCAATGAAGGTAAGGCGTTTAACATTAGTAATTTGCCAGTTACCACTTCTTACTATGTTTCTTCTGAAACGGAAGGATGTTCTAGTTCATCCAGAACTATTGTTACTGCCATAGTAAAATCGTTACCTGACAAACCGGTTACTATAAATGATACGATTTGTGGAGGAGGTAATGTTGAATTAAGGGCAATTGCTTCAGGAGCAGACTCATTCATTTGGTATAATGGAGAAGCACAAGTTGCAGATGAGCATAATGATACCTTAAAAATTAACATAACAAAGAATTCTGTATTCGCAGTAGCTTCCTATTTTAATGGATGTGAAAGTTCTGAGAAAACAGAGGTCTTGGCTATTGTGAAACCATTCCCCCAGCTTCCTGTTCCAGATCATGGATTCAGCTGTGGTCCTGGAAGAGTGACGCTCAATGCTTCTGCTAATGTAGGAAAACTTCTATGGTACAAAGGAAGTGAAGGAGGGCTAAGCACTGGTTCAGGAGAAGTAATGGTGACTTCTTATCTTGAAAATGATACTACTTATTATGTTACATCAGAGGCTCAGGGTTGCGAAAACACCACCAGAGTTGCGGTGAATGCGGTTATAAAACCCAAGCCTGAGCTTCCAATAACAGAAGACCAAAAAATTTGCGGGAGCCAAACAGTAACACTTGCAGCTTCCGGAGCTCCTGCAGATGGAGAATATTTGTGGTTCGTTCCAGATTCTAGTGAAGTCAAATATTCCGGTGCTGAATATCAAATCAATGCTATTGCCACTACGACTATGTATGTGGCTGTTGGTCTGGACGGATGTAAAAGTGAAAAGGTGCCTGTAACAGTGAGAGTTGATACCATTCCAACTATCCCTTTTACTGCAGATGTATCAAGGTGTGGAGCAGGTGAGGTAAAACTACAGGCGTCGGGTTCCACGGGGCAATTTAACTGGTATGAAACTAATAGTCAGGAAATAATTAGCACAGGTAAGGAGTTTGATTTAGGTAATCTGATTGCGAGTACTTCCTATTTCGTTTCTTCTTTTGATGAAAATTGTGAAAGTCCTAAGGTTGAAGTCAAAGCCATAGTTAACCCGGCTAGTGTAGCAGGTACACTGGAATCACCGGCCACACTAGTTTGTAATGGAGCAAATTCCGGCACTATTACAGCAGTTGGAGTTGAAGGAACTGTTAAATCGTGGCTGGTTTCAGGAAATAATTTTTTAACAGCATCTGCAAAAAATTCTGGAGAAAAGGAATTGGAGTATAACAACATTTCAACTCCTACAGGATATAAAATAATTGTGCAAAATGGTAGTTGTCCTGCAGATACTTCCGATGCGTTTATATTATCTGTTGATAATTCTCCAATGACAGTTGGTGGTACCTTGTTATTGGAAGACAGCACCGCTTCAGGAGGTGTGCTTAAGCTTGAAGATTATACGGGGGATATAGTACGCTGGGAGTCAAGCGGTGATGGAATTACATATGCACCAATGGTAAGCACAGATTCTTTGTACAAATTTTCAATAAGGTCAATTGATAATTTTTATAGAGCAGTTGTGAAATCCGGAACTTGTCCTGAGAGAACTTCAGAGGCATATTACCTTGGAGAGTTTTTGAAGATGAAGATATACACTTCCTTTTCCCCTAATGGAGATGGTATCAATGACACCTGGTATATTGACGGTATAGAGGCATACCCGGATAACAAGGTAAATATTTTCAATCGTTGGGGTAATCTTGTTTATGAAGCAAATGGATATGATAATAACATTAAAGTCTGGAAAGGTACAGCAAATACAGGTATGCTGATTGGAAATGATAACACATTACCAGATGGCACCTATTTCTATAATCTGGATTGGGGAAAAGGCAAGAAGCCTTCAACAGGATATGTCGTTATAAAAAGATAAAGAGCTAAGTTAAGTACACGTGGTCAGGTCAAGTATATTACTGGTAAGTTTAATTTTGCTGTCTTGGGTAACCAAAGCCCAGCAGGCTACGTTGTATTCGCAATACATGTTTAATGGGCTTGCGATTAATCCGGCATATGCCGGCTCCAGTGAAGCTTTAAACTTCACTGCTACAGGAAGAAAACAATGGAGTGGAGTGGAAGGAGCACCTTCAACGCTTACTTTCTCAGCACATGCGCCTATACGCAAAGAAAAGATGGCGTTGGGGGCTTTGATTACCAATGATCATATTTCTGTTTTTACACAGACTACATTAAATGTAGTTTATGCTTATAGGTTACATCTTACCACAGGCTCTACTCTGGCATTTGGGCTTCAGGCTGGGGCTTCCAATTATCTTGCGAGATATAGCGACTTGACTTACAAAGCGGCTAATGATCCTACTTTACAACAGGAAGATTATAATACAATTACTCCTGGATTTGGAGCTGGAATTTATTATAATTCAAAAAAGTTTTATGCCGGAGCTTCTGTTCCCTATCTGGCCAGCAATTTCCTCGCTTCAAAATATGTTGCTAATCGAATGGAATTAAAGAATCATTATTTTTTTACAGCGGGTTATGTTGCGGATGTAAATGAGAACCTGAAATTTAAGCCTAGCACACTTATAAAATATATAGAAGGCGCTCCCATTCAGATCGATTATAATGCTAATTTTCTTTACAAGGAATTTCTTTGGCTTGGGGTATCATACAGAAGTAAGACTTCATTAATATTTCTGGCTCAGGTTTATGCAAATGACCAGCTCAGCTTCGGGTACTCTTATGATCATAGTCTTTCCAAATTGTCTGGATTTAATACTGGCTCACATGAAATTATGATTAGCTACCTTTTTTCATATACAAAAACTAAAGTTGTTACACCAAGATATTTTTAATGATGAAGGTTTTTCTGAAGTTGATTGTTGCTGTTGTATTGCTATCAAAAACATCACTACTCTATAGTCAGGACAAAAATATAGTTGCACACTTTAAAAATGATTTGAAACTGGCGGAAGATCTCTATGCGAAGCAAGCTTATTTAAAAGCCGGAGAGATGTTTCAGCGTATTGCTAGGAAGGATACTGGAAATGCTGATATCAGATTTAAGATAGGCGAATGCTATTGGAAACTTAATAATACTACAGATGCAGAATACTGGTATAAAGAAGGATTTAAAAGAAATAACGCCATCATAAACCTGGCAGATTATAAGCTTCATCTTGCAGAGGCATTGGTGATCAATGGGAAAAAGGACGAGGCAAAAATCTGGTATGACCTGTATAGTAAAGAGAGTCTGAGCAAAAGGGCCATTGCTGAGTCCAAAAGGAGAGGTCTTGATGCTTATGATACATTCTTTAGAGATTCTTTATTTTACAGTGTAAAAGAACTACCTATTAATTCTTCAGCATCAGAATATTGCCCGGCATTTTATCAGAAAGGCCTTGTGTTTGTCTCTAACAGAAAAACCATTGAACTTGTAAAGAATGTTGATGCAGCCGATCAGGGTAATTTTCTTGACTTGTACTTTGTTGAATTTGCCGGCGATTCGGGATTTGGGAAGCTGCAAAAATTTACAGACTTTAATACAGGTCTAAACGAAGGTCCAATTACATTTTTTGAAAATGGAAGAAGAGCTGTTTTTTCCAAAAATGAAAAAGCGGTTGGGAAAGATACCAAGCGGCTACAACTGTTTTATTCTGAAAAGGATCAGAATGGAAAATGGACAAAACCAGAAGCACTGCCATTTAATAATTCAGCCTATTCTGTAAGTCATCCTTTCTTTGATAAAAATACAAGTTGCCTTTATTTCGTGTCAGACATGCCTGGAGGCTACGGAGGAACAGATATTTACAGAAGTATCTTCCACAATGGCGCGTGGATGATGCCAGAGAATATGGGTACATCAATCAATACATCAGGAAATGAAATGTTTCCTTTTGTGTCAAAGGATAGTTGTCTGTATTTTTCTTCCAATGGATTGCCAGGCATCGGGGGGCTTGATCTTTTTTTTGTTGATCTTAAGCATCATGCTTCCAAACCTATAAACCTTGGAGCCCCTTTAAACAGCTCCAAAGACGACTTTTCCCTAATACTTACTGATAATACTTCTACAGGATTTTTCTCCAGTAACAGGAAAAAATCAGGTGGGGATGATATATACAGAATCATCATTCATAAGATAAAATATGAAGGAGTAATGCTTGATAAACTAAAAGCACTTCCTTTAAAAGGGGTTACTATAAAAATTTCTGACACAGAAACCGGAAAAGTTGAATGGGTTGTTAAAAGCTCTAACAAGGGGACATTCTCTTGCTACCTCATGCCCGGAAGGCATTATATGGTGGAGGCTGTAAAGGATGATTATAAAGTATCGCAAACGGAACTTTATTTTTCTTCGAGGTATGAGAATCTTGTAAGAAATAAAATAACAATGGAGAAGGTTAAAAAATCCTTTGTTAAGGGGCGAGTGATAAAAGATACTTCAATGGTAAAGAATTGTATGGTGAAAGTTTTTGATTTTTCCAATGATTCTGTTGAAGTTATGAAGACTAATAATGTGGGAGAATTCTCGTGTGAAATTAATAAGGATACCACCAATATTTTTTATGCTGAATATAAAGGAGTGAAGGGCTTATATAAGCTTGAACCCGTTCAACGAAAACGCAAGGGATCAGTATTGACTTATATTACTCTGGAGCTTGCCCCTTTGAAATACAAGGAATGTGAAGGTCTATTGCTTGATACACTGGATCACCCATCTCCTAAGGATTCTTTAATCTTGTCCAATGAACTTACCGGAGAAGAAGAAATAATAAAGACAGATAAAGATGGTAAATTTAAATTTAATGCGTGGGAATCAGGTAGATATTCTTTATTTTTAAAGTCCGAAGACAGGTATGTCTGGATGAGTACTTTTGTTCCGGAAAAGGTTAACAGGATTCAATTGAGAAAAAGGAAAAAGGACGAGATCTATTAGGTGAATTCTGTTAACTCATCACCTACTTTTATCGTAAATGTTGAATGTAAATTTGAAGTATGTCTTCTCCAGTAGCATTAAATGATTTTTCAACTAAAGATGAGAGTTCTACGACTCTTAAGGAAATTGCGCTAATCTTCCTTTTGGCGTGTATTCAATTCACTTTTGTTATTGACTACATAGTGATATTGCCCCTTGGTCCTGAAATCATGAAATCTTTTCAGATACGTCCGGATGAATACGGGTTGATTATCTCAGCATATACACTTACTGCAGCAATTGCAGGCTTTTTTTCTTCATTTTTTATAGATCGGTTTGACAGGAAACAGGCTTTGTTGTTTTGTTTGTTTTATTTCCTTACAGGATCAATATTAAGTTATATCGCGAATACATATTATTTCTTCATGTTGGCCAGGATGTTTACTGGGGCTTTCGGGGGGGTAATGTCTTCGCTAGTGATGATTTACCTGGGAGAGAAATTTTCATTGAAGAAACTTGGTGTGGCAACAAGCTTTGTAATGATTGCTAATGGTATGGCTACAATTGTAGGTGTACCGACTGCGGTATTTTTCTCAGATAATTTTGGCTGGAAATTTCCATTCATGGTGCTGTTGTGCATTAACTTTATAGTTATTACTCTGACATATTTCTTCCTTCCTAAAACTCAGAAGTCATCCACAATTACAAGATCAAATGTTTCGGTTAAGCTAAGGTCTGTGGTCTTAAACGCAAATTTTATTTGGCCGGTGATTTTTATGTCTTTGTTGACTTTTGCAGGAGGAGCTACAATTTTGCCGTTTCTAAGTGCCTTCGTCTCTACAAATTTTTATTTTTCTACAGAAGAAATAGCATTAATGTTCTTCTATGGTGGACTCGCAGCATTGTTTGTTAATCCTATTGTGGGCTACCTTATAGATAAATTTGGGAAACAGAATGTATTTCTGCTTCTTAATTTTGTTTCAATAATTCCATTGTTGTTGCTTACTACTTTTCCTTTTACGGAAAAAAATGCAACCTTGCTCGTGACCACTCTTTTCTGGTGTCTTTCCACTGCAAGGCAAATGTCCGGACTTACCCTCGTAAATTCACTTTTCCCGAGTGAGCACCGAGGCAGGTTTATCACAATTAATTCTTCTATTCAGTTGTTGGCAGGAAGCGCCGCAACAGCTATAAGTGGCAAAATAATTTACACTGAAGAAAACCTGCTATGTAATTTTGATGTTCTTGGCGTTATCGGGATATGTGCAACGATTATTTGTATCTTCGCCGCATTTATACTGGAAGAGCAGAGTTAGCTGGTAAGGGTAACATGCTATAAATTTCCTCTAGGCTATAATTATTCAGGCAAAATTCCGTTACCTTTAGTGTCTTGAATTATGAGAAGAATTTTATTTATCCTGCTTTTTGTTTCCTATTCCCTTATTTCACAGGGACAAAATGGGAAAAATATTGTTCAGCTTTCTGGTCTTGTAATTGGTGGTGACAGTGCATATGGAATTCCTGGGGTCACTATTTACACTCCAAAATCAGGAAGGGGAACCATCACGAACTATCTCGGTTATTTTTCGATGCCTGCTTTAGGAGGCGATAGTATCGTAATCAAATCACTTGGATTTAAGGAAAAGTATTTTATCGTACCTAAAGACACTAATAAATTGAGTCTCGTAATAGAGCTATTAGGTGATACCTCTATTTTGCCCACAGTCGAAGTTTTTCCATGGCCAACAGAAAAAATATTTAAAGAAGCTTTTCTTTCGCTCAAATTGGATGGCAATTCTTACGATAACATGCATAAAAATCTGAATGAGCAGGTAATGAGAAGAATGCTTTATACACAAGAAGCAAGCAGCAAGAACAACCACAATTATTACATGCAGCAGCAAACTGCAAAAATGGAAAACAGGTTTTATCAGCCAACTCTAAGCCTACTCAATCCTTTTGCTTGGTCTCAATTTTTAAATTCTGCACGTAATGGTGGACTTAGGAATAAGAAGAAGGAAGAAAATGAAAAATATGGAAATGATGATTTCTAAAATTCCATTTTAACGGTCTATATGTATATTTTGATTTTTAGATTTAGATTGAATTTTAGGTTGTTATATTTTTAGGATGGTTTTTGAAAAACAAAAAAAATAATTAATTCCTCCCTCAGTTACCTTGCTGTTTTGTGCTATTTCAAAACCTGGGCATAGAAAAAAGCATGCATTATAATGTAAATTGAAATGCCGGCACAAGCACCTGATAATATTAAATTCCATTCTCTGATATTTACTCTTAATAAATAAGTAAGTATGAATGCTGTGATTAGCAGGAATGAAATTGTCAAAAACAAAGCAGATAAAACTCCCATATTGAAAGCAAAAACTGGTAGAAACAATTTGTCAGCATGTAAAACTGATCCCAGGGCAGCAGGGAAATCAAGGCCGTGAAGTAATCCACCACCTAGAGCAAGAAAATATCTGTAGTTATGAGGGGAATATTTGTTAGTAAATGCGTTCTTTTTAAGAAAGAAGTTGGATACTGAAACAATTAATGTCGTCAAAGGAAGTAGGAAGGGGAGCAATCTTGCCGGGGTGTTTATGATTCCAAATGCTGATAAAAAGAAAGTAATCAGGTATCCCAAAACAAAACAAGCTGCGTAAGTTGCAACTAGGCGCACTGATTTGAATGTATAGATTCCACACAATGCAATAATAAAAAGAATGTGTACAAATACATCCAGGTAGGCTATTTTGATAAATCCCAAACTGAAGTAGTGGACCATGGGTCAAAGTTTTATCTTGATTTTACTTTATACGATTTATGCTAAATCAAGGTTTAATAGGATAAAATAGGCAAGGGAGCAAAGGGAAAGGTCATAAAAAATGAGATGTACAGCAAAAAAAGTCGAAATTTCGCCTAATCCTTCACAAGAAAGAAAAGATAAGATAGAATGAAAAAAGGCTGCCCTATTTATGAGCAGCCTTTTGAATTTTATTTTTTTTGGTAAAATTAGAGTTTTACAGATTCCAGATTCAGAAACTGAATATTATCGTTTTCATCCAACGTAATTCCCACAACTTCATCTTTCTTAATAGCTCCTGAAAGTATTTCTTTAGATAATTCATTTAATATATGACGCTGAAGGACACGTTTCAGTGGTCTGGCTCCGAACTGTGGATCAAATCCCAATTCACCAAGTTTCTCCAATACTTCCGGTGAAGCTTCTATTCTAATACCACTTTCTTCAAGTCTCTTCTGAATTCCTTTAAATTGGATATCTACGATTTTCCTGATTTCTTTTCTGGAAAGAGGTTTGAACATAATGATCTCATCGACCCTGTTGAGGAACTCCGGACGAACAGACTTTTTCAACTGTTCTATAACATCGACCTTTGTTCTTTCAACAACCTCGTCTTCATTGTATTCATTTATCTCGGCAAAGTTTTCCTGAATAAGATTTGCTCCAATATTAGAAGTCATGATTATAATCGTGTTTTTGAAATTTGCAACACGGCCTTTGTTATCAGTAAGCCTTCCATCATCAAGTACTTGAAGCAGTATGTTGAATACATCCGGATGAGCTTTTTCAATTTCATCCAGCAGAACTACAGAGTAAGGCTTTCTTCTTACTGTTTCGGTCAGCTGTCCTCCTTCTTCATAACCAACATATCCCGGAGGCGCTCCAATAAGCCGGCTTACAGAATGCCTTTCCTGATACTCAGACATGTCAATTCTGACCATTGCGTTTTCATCGTTGAATAAGAATTCTGCTAAAGCTTTTGCCAATTCAGTTTTACCTACCCCGGTTGTTCCAAGGAAAATAAAAGAACCAATAGGTCTTTTCGGATCCTGCAATCCTGCACGGCTTCTTCTTACAGCATCTGATATAGCCTGGATAGCCTCTGCCTGACCTGCCACTCTTTTCCCAAGTTCTTCTTCAAGATGAAGCAATTTCTCACGGTCGCTCTGCAGCATTTTGGCTACGGGAATTCCAGTCCATTTGGCTACTACTTCAGCAATGTCTTCTGCAGTCACTTCTTCTTTCAGCATGGAGCTTCCATGTGCCTGAGTTTCCTGAATTTGCTTTTGAAGATCCTGAAGATTCTTTTCGCTCTCCTTTATTTTTCCATATCTTATTTCTGCTACTCTTCCATAGTCACCGGAACGTTCAGCCTGTTCAGCTTCATTTTTATATTTCTCAATATTTTCCTTTTCCTTCTGAATGGATTCTATGAGTGTTTTCTCATTTTGCCATTGTGCCTTCAGTTCATTTCGCTTATCCGTTAACTCTGCAATATCTTTAGAAAGCTGAGCTTCTTTCTCTTTATCATTTTCTCTGCGAATAGCTTCGCGCTCAATTTCAAGCTGCATTATTTTCCTTTGCACCTCATCCAGTTCTTCTGGTAAAGAGTCAATCTCTATTCTAAGCTTTGAAGCTGCTTCGTCCATAAGGTCAATGGCCTTATCAGGAAGGAAACGGTCTGATATATATCTGTTAGAAAGCTCTACAGCAGCAATGATGGCATCATCTTTTATTCGCACACCATGGTGTACTTCATATTTTTCCTTGATACCTCTTAATATAGAAATAGCATCCTGAAGATCCGGCTCATCTACCATCACAGCCTGGAACCTTCTTTCAAGAGCTTTGTCCTTTTCTATGTACTTTTGATATTCCTTTAAAGTAGTTGCTCCGATTGCGTGCAACTCACCTCTCGCCAGAGCAGGTTTCAGTAAGTTTGCTGCATCCATTGCACCTTCACCGCCTCCGCCTGCTCCAATCAGTGTGTGGATTTCGTCAATAAAGAGTACTATTTCTCCATCAGAATCAGTTACTTCCTTAATTACGGATTTTAATCTTTCTTCAAACTCGCCTTTGTATTTGGCACCTGCAACAAGGAGTCCCATGTCAAGGGATACAACGGTCTTTGACTTCAGATTTTCAGGAACGTCGCCATTTACAATTCTCTGCGCCAATCCTTCAACTATCGCAGTTTTACCAACCCCTGGTTCACCAAGTAGAACAGGGTTATTTTTAGTTCTTCTTGAAAGTATCTGAAGTACTCTTCTGATTTCTTCATCTCTACCGATTACGGGATCTATTTTGCCTGCTTTAGCCAGTTCGTTAAGGTTTTTGGAATATCTTTCCAACGACCTGTATTTTGCTTCTGCATTTTGATCTGTTACTTTTGATCCTCCCCTTAATTCGTGGATAGCGGCTTTCAGATGTTTTTCTGAAAAACCTGCATCTTTCATCAAGGTTGCGGTTTTATCTCTTCCACCCAGAATACCTAGTAAAAGGTGTTCTACTGCTACATACTGATCACCAAATTCCTTTAAAAAAGAACTTGCTTTTACTAAAGCCTGATTGGCATCGTTGGACAGATATGGACTGCCTCCGCTCATTTTAGGGTAGGAGCGGATGATCTCTTCCAGTTTGGTCTCAAAAAGATTTTTGTTAACGTTCAGTTTCTTTAAAAGAAAGGCAATCATATTCTCGTCCGATTCGAGGATGGCCTTTAAGATATGTCCCGATTCAACCCCCTGTTGTTGATTGCTTCCGGCAATTTCTGTAGCCCTTTGAATGACTTCCTGGGCCTTTATTGTATAATTGTTAAAGTTCATAGGTTGACTAACTTTTATTCTAAATCCTAAACATCAAACTTTCGTCCATTGGT
This sequence comes from Sporocytophaga myxococcoides DSM 11118, assembly GCF_000426725.1. NCBI lineage: Bacteria > Pseudomonadati > Bacteroidota > Cytophagia > Cytophagales > Cytophagaceae > Sporocytophaga > Sporocytophaga myxococcoides. Next base: position 388,888 of record NZ_KE384560.1, read on the forward strand.
GCATAATTTAAAGAATAGGAAAAAATGTCATTTCTCTTCTGTTTTTTTGCTTGTTGTGGTGACAATTTGTCTGAGTTAAGCAGTTCTGGAATTTCACCATTCGGTAAAAATGTCAAAAGCCGAAATTCATTGATTTGAATTTCGGCTTTTGCAATGAAAGTTCTTTTTTAACTATCTTCTTCCTCTCATTGTAGGTGACAATAAATGGTCATTTCCGAAATGATAAGTTACTCCAAGTAAAAGAGCGAAGGTATAGTTGTGATAAAATTGCTTATAATTATCGTAGCTAGTAACCGGGACGTCCGCATTGGTTTTTGCTTTCTTATTTAAGGTATTGGTAATGCCGAAATCAAATTTTGCACTTGTGTTAAATGTAAAATGCTGATTAAGATAAACATCTAACCCTGCTCCAATGGCTGCATCGATGATAAATTTATTATAGTAATCGTTTTTAGAAGGAGGCAGATCATAAAACTTAGTCAAATTAGGATCGTCTTCTCTTCTTGTGTATATCACATTTCCTCCGGCACCTTTAATAAGATATCCCAGTTGAGGACCTCCGTAAATTACGAAATCAGTTTTTTTAGTTAGCTTATGAGATGCTCTCAAAAATAATGGTAGTTTGATGTAATCAAGTCTTCTTTTTCCACTTAATACACGCGCCGTATCAGTAGGCTGAAATTGAAGTTCTGATGTAAATTTTTGATTATGAGAGGCATAAAATAAACCTGTCTGGAAGGTTGTAGCTCTGTCCAGTCTAAAGTCCACATTCAGACCCGCTCCACCTGCAAATGTATTTTTGCTATCGTATTGAGGGTCATAATTGTTAGTCAGAATACCTGTTTTGGAAGGGAAGTAATAAACTCCCAGCGTTACCTGAGCAAATGAAGCAGATACGCAAAATAAAAATGCGAGGAAAAGTAATGCTTTTTTCATATGACTTAATTTGGTAATACAAAAGTAAGAAAAAATCCAATTCGATTTTCAGAAAAAACATGACTGTAACGGATTCTAAGGCATAACTGTTTGAAATTTCGATATGAATTTTATATCGTCCATATATGTTTTAACTGGAATCAGTTAATTTAGAGGGATTATTTGTACCTTTGCACCTATGAATACTCAGGTTTTAAAAGACATTCGCAAACAAACTATTCAGGATCTGAAAATCTTTCTGGAAGAAAAGGGGGAGAAGGGATTTCGTGCAAAACAGATTTATGAATGGATTTGGAATAAAAGTGCGTCTTCTTTTGATGAAATGACCAACCTTTCCATAAAAACCCGCGATTTGTTAAAGGAAAGCTTTGCATTTCAAAAGGTTACTATTGCTCAAAAGCAGGTAAGTGCGGATAAAACTATCAAAGTGGGTTTCAGGCTTTTTGATGGCAATCTGGTAGAAGGAGTTTTGATTCCAGCAGACGATCGTATGACAGCTTGCGTCTCTTCTCAGGTAGGCTGTTCACTAACCTGTAAATTCTGCGCCACAGGTTATATGGAAAGAAAGAGAAATCTTGAGCCTGGAGAAATTTATGATCAGGTGGTTCTTATAAGACAGCTGGCTGAGGAACATTATAACACTCCTTTAACCAATATTGTATTCATGGGTATGGGGGAGCCTTTGCTCAATTATGCTAATGTATTGAAGGGAATAGAAATGATAACTTCTCCTGAAGGCTTGAATATGGCTTCCAAAAGGATAACACTTTCTACTGCCGGCGTTGCTAAAATGATCAAAAAACTTGCGGATGATGAGGTGAAGTTTAACCTTGCATTGTCTCTGCATGCTGCAAATGACGTGAAGAGAAATGAGATCATGCCAATCAACGAAACCAATACACTTGAAGCATTGGGCGAGGCTCTAAGGTATTTTTACAAAAAGACAGGGACCCGTGTCACATATGAATATATCGTATTCCATGATGTGAATGACAAGATTGAGGATGCTCGTGAGCTTTACGAATTCAGTAAAATCATACCTTGCAAAATCAATATTATAGAATACAATCCTATTGCTGAAGCTGCTTATGTGAATGCCAAAGAGGATAGGATTGAGAAATTCAGAGCATATCTGGAGGCTAAGGGAGTTACTGTAAATGTTCGGAGAAGCAGGGGCAAAGACATAGATGCCGCCTGCGGTCAGCTCGCAATTAAAGAGAAACCAGGATCAATTGCCTAAACTTTTCTAAAAGGCAACTGAAATATTGGTCGCTAAATCTGCTCCTTTTCCATGGTTAGGAAAAATAAAACCGGTAAGGTTGTCTGAGCTGAATCCCCATTTAAAACTTTGTCCTAATTTAAAACTAAAGAAGGCTCCTATCGCTCGCTTATTATATCCTCCTGCAGAGAGTAATACTCCTCCGTTAAATACTCTGTGAAAGTCATGGTTGTAGCCTATGCTGAAAAATGACTTTGTTGTAGAGCCTGGAAGGTTCTGAAATCCCTGGATATAAGTAAAGAAGATGGTGTTAGAGTTGTATGTCGACTCATCTTTTTTGGAAGTTCTTGGTGTTTTAATTTTCCCTTCAATAACAAGCCTGGTACTTAGCGGTGTTTTATATGATCCACCCTTGGTTTTTATAGGGTCAAAAATCTGGGCAAGGGTATCAGTGCTATATTTTTGGCTTCCGAAAAACCTGCTTATGATCAATCCTTCATATTTTACCTGCCCTGATCGTTCATAGCTTGTAACATCTTTATCATATTTTACAGCACCGATATCTAATATGCTGGTGGTAAATTGAAGGTATTTATTTACAAAAACAGTTACGCCTGCATCTGCACCATAACCTTTACCATTGGAGTTCCATAGGTTGATGTTGTCGATACCGGAGGTTTGTACTTTATAGTTAAAATCAAAATCTATGAAGCGTCCTTCCGGATCTGTATACATCGATCCATTGGCAGGGCGCATATATATGGAGCCGATGCCTGTAAGATACTTTACCCGAACCCCCGCTCTTATTCCAAATCCGTCTTCTTTACCAAAAACAGGAATAGCAGCGCCCAGTGCGTATTCTCTGAGGTAGTTCACATTCAGACTTGCAGGACCAAGGTTTACACGTTGTCCGGCAAATTGCTTGTTCCCTTTTAAAGCAAGCTTCAGGAAGTTTTCACCAAATAAAAAACTTGTACCTGATCTTTCATTTACACCTAGAGAAAATGCCAATTTTTTTTCTGACTTTGTTTTAAATTGCACTGCAACTCCCAACAATTGAAAGTCTAAGCCTGCACCAAAAAGGTTTTCACTGTTCAGCTTCGATAATATTTTATTGACATCCTGGTTTTGAATTAATCCTTTTTGATAAATTTCTTTAGCTGTCTTATAATCAAAAGCTGTATTGCCCAGCCAAACGTAACTATTTATGCCAATCTGAGCGTGCTTGTTTCCAAGGTCCAGTTCAGAAGGAGAATATTTGGAAGCATTCAGATCATTGTAATTGCAATACCTCGTGCCCATATTATTTTGAGCCGAAGCAATTAATCCTGTTGAAAAAATGAACAGTGCTGTAAAAAGATTTCTCATGGAAAATTATTTTTTTATTGCAACATTTAGATCTCCGGTGAGCTGAAATTTCAAAAGGTTATCCTTGTTGATGGTGACATCAGGAGGATTGGCAGCATTGAATTTGATTCGAAGGAATTCTGCGTTGATTATTTTATTGGCTTTGGTTTCGTTAAGCTCAGTTGTAATTTTTGTTTCTCTCGGACTTACCGTTACCCCTCCGGCTATCACAGGCTCTTGAATAGTAGGATCTGTATTGAAGAGAGAGTCCAGTACATTATAGGAGCCATCAAGGAAGTACAGCTGAAGACTGAATTTTAAAGGCATGCCATTGTTGGCAAAAGTATATAACTTTCCTGAAAGAGATTCAGCATTGATATCTGTTCCCTTAAGGTTTAAGTCTACAGTTTCTTCTACATTAAAAGTATTTCCCTTTGAGAGTGTGATTGATTTGAACTTCAACTTATGGATATAAACTTCAATTTTAAATGACCTTTCAGGGTCTATAATAACTTTTCCATTGCTGTTTTTGGTGGAAAAATTATTGATTTGCAACTGCATGTTAGGCAAAAGTTGCCTGTTATTCAGGTTCAGAGGAGTCATTCTATAGACACCCCCATTGGATGGTAAACCAGTGTTAAGGGTTTGATTTACCAATATTGGTGTTGTTCCGCCAGGTTGACTAATAACTACGTTTACGCCTGAGTTCACATCCACTTGGAGATTATTGGTCAGGACGAAATATATCTCACCTGATTCGACTTCTGCAGATTTGAATGTTTCTGTAAGGTCCAGGTCAAAGGGGCCGAGATTGGTTGAAGGAATCGCAGGGATATTCACTGCAATTGAAGGGTTGGGAATTCCGAAATCCGCAAGTTTGAAAGTCTTTACATAGGCAAAACTGTCTATGTCGGGAATTTCATTAATTGTGAGATCCTCTTTGACCAGTGGTCCCAGAATCTGGGCGTCCCAATCCGGTTCCAGTTCATGGTCTTGTTTTACATTGCATGAAAAGAGAAATAAAAGAATAATAAACAAAAAGCGTCCTGATTTCATTGAGTTTAAAAAAGTCACATACTGGTTAAAGATAGTTAATTTCATTGCAATGATAAAATTTGTTCGAATTAGTTCATTAACGTTCAAAAACTTTAACGGTTGGCAAAGATTTATTAATATAGCAGTGTATTACTATTTAGGGTATTTAATTTATAAGAAATGAATTATAGAAGTATTGCAGGGGCATTGGTGATTGCTGTTTGTCTTTTTTCCTGCTCAGAAGATAAAACACAAACAGAAGAGCAAGTAACGGAACAGCCGCAACAAACAGATACTTTAGTATCAGGTATAGACACCCTTAGAACGGAAATGGTAAAAATCCTCAAAGCAGATAGTGGGGTTTTCAGAGGGGTAACTTTTGGAATGACTAAGGATGAAGTAAGTGATTTGGAAGCTGATACCAAAAGAGATTCTACAGAGCAAACTTATCTTGATTATCTTTTTGAAGTAAATGAGCTTGAAGAAGCTGAGGTGTCTTATTTTTATGGTAAAGATTTGAAGATAAATAAGATACAGCTTAATGTTTACCCTGAAGATGAACCATCACAAAAGCGATATTTTGATGAATTAAAGGCATTCTTTTCCGATAAAAATGGGGAACCTAAAACCGTTACTGATAAGAATGCAATATGGCAAACACCTGAAGTTTTAATAAATATGAAAAAAATGGGAAATGAAAAAGTGCACGATATTCAGGTAGATTTTGTTCCCGCGCCTGTTTCAACTCCCACTGCGGCAATAAAATAATCAATTTAATAAGCTTTTTGTCAGGCAAAGAATGCCTTCTTTGCCTTTTTTTCATCTTTTTTTTCCCTTTTTAATAGGTTTATGCCAGAATGGCATACTGTCAGTTCGGAATTCCTGTTGGCATAACCATTGTTATAGTACCAAGCAACAGAGAAAATTAAAACCTTTTAAAAATATTTATTTATGGGAAAAATTATTGGTATAGACTTAGGTACAACGAACTCCTGCGTGTCTGTAATGGAGGGAAATGAACCGGTTGTAATTGCCAACAGCGAAGGTAGGAGAACAACTCCATCTATTGTTGCTTTCCTTGACAATGGGGAAAGAAAAGTCGGAGATCCTGCAAAACGTCAGGCGATTATCAATCCGAGAAATACCATTATGTCTATCAAAAGATTCATGGGTAAGAAATATTCTGAAGTAACTAAAGAAGCTTCAAATGTTACTTATAATGTGGAAAAAGGACCTAATGATACTCCAAGAGTAAAAATAGGAGACAGACACTATACTCCACAGGAGCTTTCAGCGATGATTCTTCAGAAGATGAAAGCTACTGCAGAAGATTATCTGGGTCAGGAAGTAAAAGAAGCCGTAATTACTGTACCAGCTTATTTTAACGATGCAGAAAGACAGGCCACTAAAGAAGCAGGTCAGATAGCAGGTCTTGAGGTAAAACGTATCATCAACGAACCTACAGCTGCAGCACTTGCTTACGGTCTTGATAAAAAACATCAGGATATGGTTATCGCAGTATTTGACCTTGGTGGCGGTACTTTTGATATCTCAATCCTTGAATTAGGTGATGGTGTATTTGAAGTTAAATCTACTAACGGTGATACACACCTTGGAGGTGATGACTTTGACCAGGTTATCATCGACTGGCTGGCAGAAGAGTTTAAGAAAGACGAAGGCCTGGATCTTAGAAAGGACCCTATGGCACTTCAAAGATTGAAAGAAGCTGCGGAGAAAGCTAAAGTTGAACTTTCCAGCTCTACTTCTACAGAGATCAACCTGCCTTATATTATGCCTGTTGACGGTGTTCCTAAGCACCTTGTAAGACAGTTGACAAGAGCTAAATTTGAGCAGCTTGCAGATTCTCTAATCAAGAGAACGCTTGAGCCTTGCAAAAAAGCACTTAAAGATGCTGGTCTTTCAATAGATAAAATTAATGAAGTAATCCTTGTAGGTGGTTCTACGAGAATTCCTAGAATTCAGGAAGAAGTTGAGAAATTCTTCGGAAAGAAACCTTCTAAAGGAGTTAACCCTGATGAGGTAGTTGCTGTAGGAGCTGCGATCCAAGGTGGTGTATTGACAGGTGAAGTAAAAGATGTACTTCTTCTTGATGTTACTCCGCTTTCTCTAGGTATCGAAACTATGGGAGGTGTGTTCACTAAACTAATAGAGTCTAACACAACTATTCCATCTAAGAAATCAGAAGTATTTTCTACGGCTTCAGATAGCCAGCCTTCTGTAGAAATTCACGTATTGCAAGGTGAAAGACCGATGTCAAGAGATAATAGAACAATCGGACGTTTCCACCTTGATGGAATACCACCAGCACCAAGAGGAGTTCCTCAGATCGAAGTAACATTCGATATCGATGCTAACGGTATACTTCACGTATCAGCTAAAGACAGAGGAACAGGAAAAGAACAGAAGATCAGAATCGAAGCTTCTTCAGGCTTAACAGATGCTGAGATCGAGAAGATGAAAGCTGAAGCTAAAGCAAACGAAGAGGCAGATAAGAAGGAGAAGGAAAGTGCTGAGAAAATCAATGCTGCTGACTCTTTGATCTTCCAGACTGAAAAGCAATTGAAAGAGTACGGAGATAAACTTTCTGCAGGAAATAAATCTGCTATAGAAAGCGCCCTTGCTGAGCTTAAAACTGCTCACGGTTCAAGAAATGCAGATGCAATAGATACTGCTCTTGCATCATTGAACAAAGCATGGGAAGCTGCTTCTCAGGAAATGTACAGTGCAACTCAGGGAGCAGGCGCTGAAGCTGGTGGCGGTGCTGCCGGACAAGGTCCAACAGATACAGGAGGAGTTACTGATGTTGACTATGAAGAAGTTGATTCTAATAAGAATAAGTAATAAGTAGTGAGTGATAAGTTTAACAATGAAGCCCCGGAGTTTTACTTCGGGGCTTTTTTTATATACCTATATTTTTAAAATTGAGCTTCAGGCCAGAATATGAAAATTGGTAATCATGTGAGAATTTTATAGCAATTTTATCAATGCTGGCAGCATGTAATAGTCCAACAGATATCTCCTAAGTGCATGAGAAGCTTGAGGAGTGATACGGCTTGTGAGTTTAAATATTGATATCAAACATTTTCTGAAGCACAAAATTCCTATAGAATTACATTGTAGCCCACTATTAGAAAAGCAAGACTTATTACACTTCAAAATGTCATTTCAAATTTCACTTATAACTTTCTGTAGCATTGGATTGGATTTTCCGTAACTCACTATATTTATATCCAAAGGTGTAATAATAAATTTTTTTAGTGCTTTGACAAGTGATTCCAGTATCCAGCTAGGCTCATTTCCAAAAGCTCCGCCTCCTACAAGAGTGAGATAAACTTTATTGCAATCTGTCCTCTCAAGGTTTATCAAAGCTGCATATAAAGTAGCTTCGTAAGTAGCTTCTAATACAATTCTCGCAAAGCTTTCCCAATAAAAAGATTCAATGTGAGAATAAGCAACAGGAAGTGCGGAACAGTAAGCTTGAGATACAATTTGCTTTTGTTCAGTAAGCGTAACTTCTGTATCCCATTGTATCCCGATTTTGAGTTTATCCTTTAAACTTTCTCTTTCAGAATTGCTCATTTCATTGATTTGACGGTTGATTTGTAACAGTCCATCTTGATTTAATAAAGCATATCCGTTTCTCATTTTCCAGAGCTCAAGTTCTTTATTGTTCAGGGCTTCACCGATGAGATCCAAACAGTCTATCTGGGAGCTGGCAGTTTGTCCCGTTTGTCCGTTGATTAATACAAAATAGTTTCTGTAGATTGTTCCTGCTCCACAAGCAATTGCGCATGCAGGACCTTGGGTGTAGTCCTTTTCATAGATATCAATACCACGTTCAGGAGTGATATGAGGCCCCACCATTTCAAGTAAATTAAACTGTGAAGCTGCCTGGAATAAAGCATTTTTGTTATTGCTATCACCATGAAGTTGTTGAACGTTGGCAACAATTTCAGATATGGAAATTTTGTCTTTGAATATTTCCCTTGGAGGTGCTTCTTCTTTTAATGTTTTGAGGGTAGGTATCTGCAAGGATCCAAATTGGTATGATCTCCCATTTGCTTTGGACTGAATAGTGTTACCTTTAACGATGATATTTTCCCTTACAAATTCCGGCGATGTTTCTTCAAAGCCGGTAAGTTTCTTAAACCACATAATGATTGTTGTCCTGGTGATTGCTCAAGATGCTGTTATTCATATCTAGTACAGTTTGTTCTTATAAGATAAATAAATTTGAATGTTATTTAATTTGGTTGAGTTGTTGTATTATTTTAGTTCATTTGCCAGGCCATTTTAAAACTGTTTTCCTTTTATGACTCAAATAGTTTTTCCTTCTTTGATAAGTTCTTTTCTTATTCCAGTATAAATATCTTCTTCTTCAATCATCTTTTCCTGTCTGCTGATTGCCTTGAGCCCGCAGTACCTAAGCACATTCGTGATGGCACCTCCTGATAATTCATACTCCTTTGCTATTTTTTTAATGTTCACGGAGGGCGCAAGCTCAAAATCCTTTCCAAAAGCTTTGGTCCAAAGTTCGGTTCGCATATCTGGTGCAGGAATAGGAAAGTAGATCATTGACTGGAACCTCCTTGCGAAGGCATCGTCAATGTTACCTTTGAGATTGGTAGCAAGTATGACCAGACCAGGAAAATCTTCAATGCGTTGAAGTAGAAATGATATTTCCTGATTAGCGTAGCGATCCTTTGAATCCTTAGTGGCAGTTCGCTTCCCAAATAAAGAATCTGCTTCATCAAAAAATAAAATCCAATTTTTATTTTCAGCCATATCAAAAACACTTGCAAGATTCTTTTCGGTTTCACCTATGTATTTTGAAACCACCATAGATAGATCAATGCGATAGACATCAAGTTTATTGGACTTACCGAGTAATGTTGCAGTAAGCGTTTTACCTGTTCCCGGTGGTCCATAGAACAATGCTCGAAAGCCTCGTTTCAGTTTCTTACCCATATCTCCGGTCTCAAGCAATTCTTTACCATAACGTATCCAGTTATTTATTTCGTCAACATCTTCCCTAACATTATGATCCAGGATCAGGTCTTCCCAATTAAGTTTAGTGGTAAGAAGTGAAGCAGGAAAATTTGTACTGAAGTCAGGCTTGTAAACCTCTCCGGTGGTAAGGAAAGTAAGAATTTCATCTGAAATGCGCAGAGGCCTGCTAAAGAGGGGATCTCTATCATTTAAACTGTCTAGTAGAATAATTCTATGTTTTCTGAGAAAGTGTTTTTCTGTAAGTACTTGTTGAAGCTGAAAACGTTTTGCAAGATCAGTGCCTGCCAGTATGAAGGAAGCGGTTTCTATAGTGGGTAGAAAGCCGTTGTGTACATTGCCTTTGTATCCTCCAAACTCAGTAAATTCACGATTGTGAAGTGAATTTCTGGTAAAGAAAATATCAAGTGCATGAGGTTTTAAATGAGGAATGAGGGCTAACAAAAGGATAATTCTTTCATATGGACTCATACTATAGTACTCAACAAGTGAGGCATAGTTGGAACCATCATCTTTTAGATCCGGAGGATTATCGGATAGAAGTTTTTCCTCTTCATTTTGAAAATAATTCCGGATGCGGGAGTCTACAATAGATTCAAACCAAGCAATTTCTTTGTTTAACGAAATTGTATTTTTTTCCAGTGTTTTCATCTTATAAGTGAGTTTATCAGGTAGCTTGTCATCATTGGTTTAGCTCTAACGTTTTCTTTAGGGTAACACATTGAATGTAAGTTAATAAAACTTTTTTTGTGTAAAAATAAATTGTGATTAAGTGATAAAAAGAGATCATAATATATGGTAGGGAATATTCTAATACTAAGTCTTTACCGGACTTGAAAGGTTTATGGTGTCGGTATTCACGAATGGTGTATTTAGGATAGCTGGAACTTTGCTTACAAATATTGTAAATTAGATTCCGGAAGTTTTAATTCTAAATGTTATGAATTTTTTAAATCGGTTTTTTAATAGAGGTGAATCACAAATAGAATGCCCTCGGTGTCTTGGCAAGGGACACGTAGATTGGGCTGATATTAAAAGATTGAATCAGGTGCTTAAATGGATTCCCGGTAGCTGTGCTTTTTGCAATGGGGTTGGTAAGATAGATCCAAAGATGGAAAAAAAAGTTGCAGTTGATGCTACTTATTTAGTTGATAATCTTTCAGAGATTGAAAGAAGATTATATATCAATGGTAATCCTGAAGCTTTGGAAAGAGCTGCTCAATATGAAAGTAATTTGGAAAGTTTTGTTGAACAAGTCAATTATCTGCATTTTCATGGAAAGTTGAGCTCTGAACAAATTACAGAATTTTTTCTGCTTTCTCAAATTAATTCCGACTCTTATGACGATGAGAAAGCTAAACTTACTGATTACATTAATAGAATAATTGCCAGAGGAGAAAGTAAATAGTATTTTATAATTATGAATAAATTTGTTGCCATTATTTTTATTTTTTGGTGTATTACTGCATGTGATAGTAGTAATAATAAAACATTGAAAAAGACACATGCTGCGTCGGTTGTCAATATAGATACTTCTGATTACAGTCTAAACTATCTTGAATCTCTGCATAGGAAGAGGAATTTTAAAAGATATGATAAATCATTGACAGAATTTATTCTTTCTAATCCTAATAAACGTGATAGTGTAAGAAAGATAATTTATCTGCAGCCTCTCGGGAATATGAGTGATAAAGTAGCAGGAATAATCAAAGAAGAAATAAATTATCTAAAGAGTTTTTTTCAATTGGAAGTAAAAATTCTGGGCAATATTTCTTTTGAAGAAATAAAGAATAGAAAGGTAGAGACAAGATTAGTCTCAGAAGACGATTTGGGATACTATAATAAATTTAAGAGTAGCTCGGTAAATCTGACCGAACAGATAAATGCAAATTCTTTAATAGAAAACTACTTAAAGAATAATGTGCCTACGGATGCAGTTGCAGTCCTTGGAATAACTGAGCATGATTTATATTTACCCCGGATGAACTTTATTTATGGTTCTTCTTATCTTAAAAATAGAATGGGGATAATCTCTACCTACCGTATTGCCGAGGATTACGAAGAAAGTAAAATGAATATTAGGAAAGTGGTGACGAAGCAGATTGCAAATTTATTTTCAATTCCTAACGTAAAGGATTATGTATGTGTTCTTAATTTTCACAATAATATCGAGCAATTGAGAGCAGGTACCTTATTAATATCACCCGTAGCATTGGCGAAACTCAAGTATGCAATTGGTTTTGACTATACCCAAAGGTTTAGTGATCTCAAGGAATTTTATCATAGTGAAGGTAATGAAGCCATGGAAGAATATTATGATAAATCTTTGAAGTTGATAGCAACCCAGGTGAAAAGCAAAAAATAATTTAAGGACTTTTGATATTCGAAGTGCTGAGTTAGACATACAATTATTTTAATTATATCTTTTTTAAAACAGACTTATAAAAATGAAGAATCTATTAATGCTCTTTCTTTTGCTATTGTTAATCTTTCAAAGAGAAGGTGCTAAAGCTGGAATAGCAAAGACAATTGATGGGCAGCCTGCAATGGGGAATTACTATAGTTGGAATTATACTGCAGGAAGCTGGCAGTATAATGGTAAAATGGAATTTGAATATGATGGTAATAACAATCTGGTTTCAGAACTCTATTTTAATTCTGCTGGAGATACTTCTTCTAAGAAAGTTTATTCATATAATAATCTGGGAAAAGAGATAGGAAATTATACTTATTTATATACGAATAATATCTTTATTCCCTCAAGTAAAGAAATCCGGACATATGATTCCAAAGGGTACCTTTCGAAGTTTGAAAGCTTCAGGTCAAGTGATGGAGTTACTTGGGTGAATAGCGAAAGAATTGTTTATTACCGTTCTAATGGCACACTAGAATATCCGGATATGGTAGAGAAATCTCGGTGGGAAACAGTTTCATGGAGGATATTCAAAAAATATTCTAATATGGTGTGGATAGATTTTGAAAAAGAAAAATTTTCTTCTGGTCTAATTGAAGAAGGCACCAATCAAAGGATTATTTACACGACAGATAGTGAGGGAATAAAAAAGGGTAGATTTGAATCATACAGCTTCAATACAAAAACCTGGACTTATTCATTAGATGAGATTCATACAAAAGATGTCCAGGGTAATACAACCATGATAATTCAGGGAGATTATGGTAGCGGTCCGATAGTTTTTTCAAGAATTATTTATCCTGTAGATGCTAAAGGAAATGATGCAGGTTATATCGCAGAAGTTTGGTCCAACAACAATTGGAAGTTTATTTCTTCTGAATTGACTACCAATACCTATAATTCAAACGGCGCATTGACAGAAATAATAAATGAAGGTAAAGAGGTTGGAGCATCAGATTTTCAGACAACTGGGATTAATTATAAAACCAGGATTATATATGAAGGATATAGTGAAGTAACCTCATTGGGACAATCCTCTGCGCTTTCAATAATACAGATGGTTTACCCAAATCCATGTAGGAATATTTTAAACATTGATGTTGCGGGCAAAGCAGATATAGAAATCTCCCTTTTTGATATGAGTAATCATAAAGTTTTAAGCTCAATAATCCCACAGGGGAAAGGTAGTGTTACAATTGAAGATATTCCTATAGGACTTTACTTACTTAAAACTACGACTCAGGAGGGGGGCGTATATATTCAAAAGATTGTTAAAGAATAAATCAATTCAAAACCAAAGTATGAAAAGGGAGATTATTACTATTCTCCAACAGATAAATTCAAAAATGTTAAGACTCGTTCATTTAAAGTAAGTTCATTCACAACATCTATTCAAAACAATAGCAAAGTGCTTGTTGATATTTTTCCTAATCCTGTTTAAAATATAATTAATGTTGAAGGAATAAGGAATTATCAATTTATGATCATCATTAGTACAGGTCAATTATGCATGGAAGGCATAGGAAGCTCTTCCATTAATGTCGATTTGTTAAATGAAGGTTTATATACTATTCTGGTTTATTCTGAAAATGGATCTTTGCTTACTCAGAATATGTTTATAAAGGAGTAAAATATTTTAACCTATAGTGACGAGGCAGGTTCCGATATTATTATCTGGACCTGTTGTTGTTTTGGCCCTCATACTTTCATTAGCCTAATGCGTCCAATATAGTTCCATGAAAATTTTTATAGCATTTATGTATTGTTGTTCAGTATTTTCATAGAGTGTGTATAGGTGAAAACACAGTGTGTCATTATTGAATATATATACTAGATTTGATTAATAATGGGAGGTCTTTTAAAAACATATAATCTGCTACAATTTCCTACCAGGAAGCGTTTTGTTTTTCAGCCAGATTCTGTATGTACCAAGGCCTTTTTATTTAATCTCCTTCTTTCTCTGCCTTCTAAAGACTTTATTAATTAATCCCCGACCCATTCTTTTTATTTAAAGGGTTCGGGGAATTCAGTTACTAGTTTGAGTTTCTGTTATTAATTAATCGTCTTTAGCTATGTTTAAAAAAATATTTCTTGAGCCGGTCGAAAAAATCATTTTCCTGGCTGCCATATGCTTCACAGCTATCACCATTTTTATTGCCATATATATAGCAAGTGATATACTTGTAGTTATTAGCGTTCTGTTAACAGTGTTACTTCTGATGATGCAGAGGATGATCATGTCTGGAAGTTGGTACTTTAGAAAAGCTGAAATTCATGAACTGATTGTAAAGAAGTCCGACTGGTGGAGTGGTAGAATTAAAGCCTTGGCATTTCGCCTTCTTTCTGATAAAAGAAATAAGTATTACTGGTTGTCTTATCTGAAAATAAAGGATGTTCCGGTCATTGTAGCCACAGATCCGTCAGTTATAGGTTCTATGGATTCTATGCCTAATGAGTTTATGATAGTTTCCGGAGATAGTTCAGATGTATCAAAAGGAGATTTAAAGGTGCACATTGGAAGCAGTCAATGCATGCAGCCATATTTCATGAATGTAATCCATTTCAGAAATAGTAATTTTTATTTTCAATTAGAATATAAAAGTGGAGGTTCTACTCAGAGTTTGGACAGGAACGATATTGTGCTGGAAATAAAAAGGGGAAGCCCATTTATGTTGAATGAAACATTTAATGAGATTCTTTTTCTTCAATCAGTATCGAAGCCGAATGTCAAGATGATAGAGATTGATCTTTCTTCAATGATGGCAGCTTTTTCCAGTGACGATACTCGTATCGATAACCTTAAAGATTTGTTAAACTTTATCTGGAAGATCAGACGCATCACTATGGGGAAGCCTGTTGGGGTAAAGCTCACGAAGTATAATAGAGGCTGTTTGTCGGATCTATGCAGTGCAATTAATAAGTCATTAACTATTCCGGATTTTATTACACTTTCAGAGGAGTTTTATAAGTCATTCCTATGTCATCCAGCAAATGAAGGCAAAAAGCAGGATGACTTTTTTGCCAATGTTAGTAAGGTTTTAAGAATGCATAAGCTGGATGAAGAGGTTAAGATTATTGCAGAAGGGACAATTAAATCCGGTTTTGATCTATATAAATCCTTTGCCCTTGGAGTTTCTGCCTGGTTCCTTGCTTCAGGATTTTATACCAGATCTATGAATGATAAATATATTCTTTCAGATAAGTATATCGCAAGAGAAGAGTTGTTAAATAGTTGTTTTGAATTTATGAAGCTTGGCGGATATGTTGAGACCTGGCAGATAGAGCCTTATTTCCTATACAAAAAAGATATCAAAGGTAAACATGAATCTCTCCACGATTTATATTTTCAAACAGCAGGGGGCTTTTCATCTGCATCAATAAAGCATTTTAATTTAAACTAATAGACTTTTATGAAAAAGGAAATTATTTTATCAAAGCAAGACTATGATCTTATTACAAGTCTTATAAAAAATACTCCATCAGATTTTTCTCAGTATAGTTTGAGAAAGCTTAGTACTGAGTTAAGATCTGCTAAAGTTGTAGAAGGTGAAAGTCTACCTGCAGATGTAATAAGAGTAAACTCTGAAGTTGATATTTTTGATGAAAAAGAAAAGAAAACAATGACCTTCAAACTTGTTCCACCTTCTGTTTCTAATCTTAAAGAAAATAAGTTATCCATATTAGCTCCGCTGGGGTCGGCTATTATCGGGTATAGAAAGGGAGATATTGTAGAGTGGGAGGTACCGGCAGGTACGAAGGTATTTAAAATTAAAGAGGTAAGGAATTCATGAAGTGAAAGCTTTCACTTTGAGTTTTGGAATATAAATTATTACACAGAATTATATAGAGAAGACACAGAGATATACAGAGACCATGTTCAGCAATGCTTCATTTATCCCGATGCTTATGTTTAGTTTGTTGAGCATTTCTCTGTGTATCTCTGTGTTTTAATAATACTGAGTAAATCGTTAGTTATAAAGCATAACCACTTTTAGCCTTAAGCCTTCCACTTTAAGCTTAAAATTATTTTTTCCAAGGTAAGTTCTAAAATACACTCATTCATTGATAACCTTCTGAAAATAACTAATCCTCATTTAAAAGAAAAAAAGACCTTTCATTGTTGAGATAGGTAGTAACTTGTAATAATTGCTTCTGTATAGTCATTATAAATTCTTAATATCATTTGTAAAATATTGTATTCGATTGATTAAAGTAGATAGAATTTAGATAGTTAAGTTTCATACTTTTGTAGTTATGCACATTTTGTGAAAAACTTCAATTATGGAAAAAATAAAAAGAGTGGACGAGTTCAATTCTTTTTACTAGTTTCAATACTTTAATCAAAATAAAATAATGACAGAAGAAAACAAACCATGCCCACAATGCAAATCTCCTTACGGGTATTTAAGCGGATCGTTGATGATGTGCCCTGAATGCGGACATGAGTGGGATCCTAATGAAGTGGAAGAAACGGGGCTTGTAGTAAAAGATGTAAATGGAAATATTCTAAAAGACGGTGACTCTGTAGTGGTAATAAAAAATTTGCCGGTAAAAGGATCTCCACAGCCAGTAAAAGCAGGGACAAAAGTGAAAAACATCAAGTTAGTAGAAGGTGATCATAACATAGATTGCAAGATAGATGGATTTGGGTCAATGGCTTTAAAATCGGAGTTTGTGAAGAAAGCATAATGTATTCAGGTTCTTATATTTTAGGATTATTATCAATGTGATAAAAATAAATCCCGGAAAATGAAGCCGGGATTTTTAATGAAAATAGAATTGGAATAATTGCTTAATGCAGTTTCGTAATAAACAACCCTGTAATTGAATCTGGATAGCCATATTGACGCAAATAGATTCTGATCTCACCCTGGTTAAATTTTTAATAGCACTTTTTATATTCCATGATGCGTTTCACAATATTTCTTTATGTAGTCGTAATAACGCTTTTTTCTTTGCTTATCAGCCTTGTATTCTGAAAAGAGCTGCTCATCCCTTTTAATTATTTCTTCGATTGCTTCTTTATTTAGTTCATAATCAAAACCATTATTCATATTCAATAGAAATGGTACAAGCTGATTTACCGTACTTCCACCCCCACTTGGAGCTGGAGCACTCATGTATGAAGTTGAAACCGTATTGTAATAGCTATATTTTCCAAGTAATTCCATTTTATTGAAAATGTGATCATATTTGGCGAACGATAATCCTTCTGCACGATATACATCTTTGCCATCGCAAAATCCCCATACCTGCTTCATTTTTATATCTATAGTATCTTCAAGCCGCATTTTGTACTGGACATATTTTTCAAAAAATCCGTAAACGGTTTTGGTTTCTTTAGCTCTTACTTGACATTTTATGGAAGGTTTGTTGTTTTTGAATTCACTAAAACTAAGGTAAATACCTCCTACTTTTGTCGAATCTTTTAAGATTGGAGCCTGGCAAAAGGCATTGATACATATTAATAATGCACCAAAAGTGAATGAGAAAAGTTTACGAGTCATTTTATACAGAAATTTTTAACATTTATAAAATTACTTAAATTTTTTAATCAGAAAGTAATGAATTAATTCAAAAGTTTACATCTGCAATTCCAATTGATTTCACTAACTATTTCAGATAAGGTTAATTAGATCTCATTTGAAATCAGTCTGTTGAGAATTAAAAGATGAAATTTTAATGACTCGATTTTGTAACTTTTTGAGATAATAATGAAAACTCTTGAGAGGGGTGTTGGATAATTTTGCATATAAGCATACACTGGTTTTATCATCTATATCCTAATCCTACAGAAAAACATTTCATTCTTGAGACTGGTGCAGACCTTATAGAGCAAGCATCAATATGCGATTTGCAGGGTGTCTTGCAGTATTCAATGAATGGAAAAAGTTATATAGGAACACGCCTTATTGATGTGAGTAGTTTGAATGCTGGTGTATACATTTTAAAAATAAGTGATGGCCAAAGAGGGGTGAGATAGATGTTAAAAATAAATTGAACATTTGTAAAGGGTTGATTTTGTTGCTTTTAAAAGAAAAAATATTAATTTAGAAGGAAAAACAAACTTATGTTCAAACTATATTATTTGATAATGGCTGTAACCGCAGGCAATATATTGTTAAATACTACAGTAAAGGCTCAGGTTACTCAATCATGTGGAACTACCATTCAAAATGGGCAGAACCTCACTAAAAACGGTGATTTTACTGCTGGCAATGATGGCTCTTTCACTTTTACTCCTGCAGGAGCAGGAGGATACACTTACTTCACTTGCGCAGATGCTTTCCCTTCTTCTTCCTGCTATTCTAACCCGGGAAAGATATGGGTAGGCCCAAGTTCAGACTGGTTTAATCAGGCGTTTAACGTGGGAGCAAGTGGTTTTGGAAATCCTATTAAAGATCATTCTCCAACGGCTGATAATAATTTTCTAATGGTAGACGGTGTCTGTCAGCTTGGCATCAATGCGTGGAGCCAACAAGTAGCGGTGGTTCCTGGTACCTGGTATTATTTTGAATGTTATGTTACAAACCTGAATAGATCAGGAACTTCAAATGACCTCGCCATATTGAATTTTGATATTAATGGTGATAACCTCACGTTAACTACTGGTGGAAGTACATTTACAACTTCCTCTACTCAGGGAATTTGGCAAGTAGTAACTGCAACATGGCAATGTCCTCCTGGAATAACGTCTGCAGCCATCAGTATTCAGAATACAACCACAGGTACAGCCTGTAATACAGGTGTGGATTTTGGTCTGGATGATATTACCTTTACTCCGGGATGTGCGTTTGCAGATGCTTCTACGCAGCAGCCCGCATTGTCTTCAACAGGTACCTTATGTGGTACTGGCGGTGCCGGATTGACACTTAATCCAGGAACGCCTGCAAGTTATATCTATGAATGGAAAAACAGCGCGGGAGCCCAGTTGTCAACCTCATCAACATATAAGGCTACAAGTGCAGGAACATATGTTGTATGCGTTAAAAACGGGGCGGGAGGATGTTTAAAATCCGATGTAATTACGATAACAGGAAATTATACCTTGGCATTGCCGAATCCTGTTAAATTATGTGATCCTCCTTCAATAACTCTTAATCCAGGTTTTAATGGACCAGGCGTTACATTTAAATGGCTTTCATCAGACAATGGTACCAAGTGGGATACAATTAAAGGAACACTTGGAGTCGCGTCAACTTACACAGCTAATTCTGCCAAGTATTATAAAGTAGTGGCAAATGATCCAACTCCAGGTTGTGGTGAAGTTGTCTCAAACGTTTCTCAAATCACTACACTGCAAACTGCTGTCCCTAAAGATGCTTATTTCTGCGCTCCTGGAACAGCTAAATTGTCCGTTACCGGCCCTGCTACTTCTACTTATAAATGGTATGCAAGTCCAACGAGCACAACAGCACTTCAAACTGGTACCACATACACAACCCCATCGATTTCCACTGCTACGACTTATTATGTCGAAGATGTAACTGTTTATAACACCACAATGGGAAAAGCTGCAATAAGTGGTACATATGGCAACAGATCTTTAGATCAATATAAAACGGCATTTACGGCGAAGCAAAGTTTCATCATTGACAGTGTAACAGTTTACTGGTGGATGAATAATAGTAATCCTAATGATCCCATAACAGTTCAGATTCAGTTAACCAATAATCCTGGGGGAACAACAGCACCGACAGTAATAGATCCCGGAGTACCATTCACTACAACCAATAGTGGTGCTCAGACATTAGGGATCATAAAACCTACATATCCAACTGCTGGAGTACAGATTTATGCAGTAAGAGTTCCGGTTAAAATTACAGTACCTGCCGCTGGTACTTATAGACTCACAGCTAAAAATGGGGCGACAGGAAATGCACAGATTGAAAATCCTACCACTGCCCCTTATCCCATCTCTGACGACGCAGGTGGCACTATTGGTATAATAACAGGGACATCAGAAGGGGGAAATGCCGTTGGTACTGCTTTTTATGGAGGACTATATAACTGGAAAATTTTATATAATCTTAATTGTGGGAGAATTCCTGTAAAGGCTACCCCAGATTGCACACAGCCTCTTGAATTTCTTTATTTTGGAGTGAAACAAGAGACGGATAAAAAAGTTCTCTTAAGTTGGATTACTGCATTCGAAAAGAATACAAATCGATTTATTATTGAGAAGTCGATCAATGGCATTGATTTTTATGAGATAGGAACGCTCAGTGCTGCTGGTGAAAGCTCTACTCCACTGACATATACGTTTACAGATAATAAAACTGAAGGCCAAGTTTACTACAGGGTAAATGAAATAGATAATGATGGCTCTGTGTATAAAACTCAAATAAAGAGTGTAAAGTCCGTAAATGAAGCAAGTATAAAAGTCTGGCCGAACCCAAACAAAGGAAAGTTTAACCTGGTGATTACTGGAGTTGAAGATTCGGATTATGTTGAACTGGAATTATCAAATACTATGGGTCAAAAGATTATCGATCTTATTGAAAGAAGAACTGGCCTAATATTTTCAAGTGAGATAAACCCGGAAGGTTTAGAGCCTGGAGTATACATTCTTAATGTAAGAACGGATAAAGATATATTAACGGAAAAAATAATAGTAGAGTAAAATATGAATTGATTAAAAAATCCAGCCAACCTTTTTAAGTTATAGGTGATAGGATTTTATAATTAATATATATCAGAGCAGGTTTAAAAGAAAATTAGGGGAACGAATTTTTATTGTTCCCTTTTTTTATATGCCTTTCTTAACGTTGTAATCTAAATCTTTTGAAAAATTTGAAATATTTTAATCTTTCATTCGTCTGCCTGTATAAGCTCACACCTTACCCTTCTTTCGTGAGGCTAGTTAATTTAAGCAGATTCAACAGAAATGAATTTTAGGAGTTAAGTTGTAAGAGTTTTTTATTGCTAAACAGATAATCGAAATTTGCTACTATGAAAGTTATTATAACCGGTGCCACAGGTATGGTGGGAGAAGGCGTTTTGCTGGAATGTCTTGAAAATACTGAAGTAAAGAAGATACTGATGATCAATCGCAAACCTTCACCTATCAAACATGCCAAACTGGAAGAACTTATTGTGCCTGATTTTATGAAGCTTGAAAATTACAAGGAAAGCTTATCTGGCTATGATGGCTGTTTTTATTGTGCCGGGATAAGCTCAATCGGCATGAGTGAAGAGAAGTATACTTATATAACTTATGATACAACCATGCACTTTGCAAAAGTACTTGCAAGCATAAATCCGAATCTGGTATTTAATTTTGTTTCTGGAGGTCATACAGACAGTACAGAAAAGGGAAAGTTGATGTGGGCACGGGTTAAAGGGAAAACTGAAAATGATTTAATGAAGCTTCCATTTAAAGCTGTTTATAATTTTCGTCCTGGATTTATGAAGCCTTTCAAAGGACAAAAGAATGTGAAAAGAATTTTTAGAATTATCATTCCAATTATTCCTTTATTATTTCCCCAAGCTTCATTAACAATGAAACAGGTGGGCCAGGCAATGATCAATGTTGTTAAGAAAGGTTATTCTAAACATATTTTAGAAATAAGCGATATCAGGTTATTGGCTGGATAAGTCAGTAGGTTTAATCTGATAAAGTATTAAGTTTTACTGTTACTAGGCGTTAAACGCCTAAATTTTAATGACCAGTATAATATTAAATTTTTGCTATTGAATATGCTTTATATTTTATAAAAAATGCAACAGATATGGAATGTTGAATGGATCATCATTGATATCATATGCTTACATTAAATTGTTGATTTTTAATTTATTTTGTTTTGATCTTAGTTTTCATAATGTAGTTACTTTTAATTGAAATAGATATCTGACATGGTTGAGATAAGCATTTGATTTTTTTATTATCAACTCATAAAACCATATTATCAAATATTTAATTGCTACTTAAATCTTTGAATTATTCAAAAAATAATCCCATCTTTTCAATCAAATAAAACAGCTTGCACGAGATTCTCCTGCGTCAAGTATCACAAATACTGATCCGTATTGGTTTTGATAAACAATTTGATCTTAGAAGGTTAAATCAGATTTCTTATGTCCCTTCTTAAAGACTGTAGTTTTACAGTCATAAGGGTTGTTCTGATAATTATACATCGAACAATACAGCTGTTTTAATAGTTACCGACATCTAATTTTAAGTTTATATACTCAAGGAACACATGAATAATAATTTATTAGCAGATCTGCTTCTTAAGAAGCAAAAAGAAATTTTAGAACAATGGATGAAGAATCAGCTGGCAAATGCAACGCTGCGCGAAGATCTTATGAGCAATGAAAATTTGCGAATACAATCTGGTGAAATGCTTGACTATCTGATTAAAGCAATTAAAAAAGGAAATTTTGAAGATTTAAATTCCAGAGAATTTGAGCCCATTGTTGAGATGTTGCAAGGCTTGTCGATATCAAGAGCTCAACAAGGCTATACTCCAAAGGAGACAGCGATATATGTATTTTCTTTAAAAGAAGCATTGATAAATCTGTTAATAAAAGATATGGCAGATTCAAGAGAACTTGTTGATGCTGTTGTATTAATAAGTCAACTTCTTGATCAGCTTGGTATTATAACATTTGAAACCTTTATCAAAGGCCGTGAATCAGTAATTCTAAGACAGACACAGGAAATTAATGAAATCTCAACTCCTGTTATTCGCGTTTGGGATGGAATTTTGGCTTTACCCATCATTGGGACCCTGGACAGTGCAAGAACACAGATTGTGATGGAAAACTTGCTTCAGGAGATAGTGGATACTGGAAGCAGCATTGCAATATTGGATATCTCAGGAGTACCTGCAGTAGATTCTCTTGTAGCTCAACACCTCATCAAAACAGTGAGCGCCACTAGACTAATGGGAGCGGAATGCATTATCAGTGGTATAAGAGCAGAGATTGCTCAGACTATAGTTCATTTGGGTATAGATCTATCAAATATCCAGACCAAAGCAAGCCTGGCCGCCGCATTGAAACACGCATTTGGAATGCTACAACTTGAAGTAAAGAAGGGAGAAAGGAAGATTGTAAGATAAGATATGGACAGAATACCGATTTTAAAGATGGGCGAATTTTTACTTGTAACTATTCAAGTAGATATGTATGATCGTCTGGCCCTGAATCTTGAAAATGATCTTGTGACTATGATTAAGAAGGTAGAAGCCAAAGGTGTATTGATAGATATATCGGCAGTTTCTATTGTTGACTCTTTTATGGGAAGAATTCTTGGGAATATAGCCACAATGTCAAAAATATTAGATGCTGAAACTGTTGTTGTTGGAATGCAGCCAGCTGTAGCAATTACACTTGTGGAGCTTGGCCTTCCGCTCCCAGGAGTACATACAGCATTAGATGTTGAAAAAGGTATGCTCCTTCTTCAAAAGAAATTGAACTTTTATGAAGAAGACGAGGACGGAGACCTGGATCAACATGATAGCACTGAATAAGGAGAAGATATCAATTGAAAAGGAACAGGATGTAGTCTTTTTCAGACAAAGGCTTAAAGAACATGCGGTAAAGATAGGCATGTCTGTTCTTAATCAGACGAAACTGATAACAGCGGCAAGCGAGCTTGTCAGGAATATGTTGAAATACGGAGGTGGCGGAGAGATTACAATTGAAGTAGTTAATGAGAAAATGCAAGTAGGAGTAAGGGTTATTTTTGCCGATAAAGGGCCAGGTATTCCTGATATCTCAAAGGCTATGCAGGACGGCTATTCCACCGGAAAGAGCCTGGGGCTTGGCTTGCCCGGAGCAAAAAGACTTGTTAATGAATTTGATATAAAAAGTACAGTAGGAGTTGGTACTACAGTTTCAATAGTGAGGTGGAAGAATGGATTTTAATCTGCATACAGTATTTCCAGTTGAAGACAGAAGTTATCTGGCTCTCATAAAAAATAAGATTAAAGACATAGGTCAGGAGTTACTACTTGGTGATACAGAAATCGGTAAGTTAAACATCATAGCGACTGAATTGGTTACTAATCTGATAAAGTTCGGTGAGCATGGAAGAGAAATCCTGATCAAGCCCGTAGTTTTTTCGGAAGTTTCTGGGGTTGAGATAGTAAGCATTGATAAAGGGAGTGGCGCAAAGGATCCTGTTAGAATGATGGAAGATGGCTATTCTACTGCAGGGACCAAGGGGGAAGGATTAGGTGCTATAAAAAGACTTTCAGACGAATTCGACATTTATTCCCAAAGTACCGGTACTATTGTTTTAGCACGAGTATTTAAAAAAACGAAATCTCTTTATCCTAAGACCAAAGAAGGTTTTGAGGTCGGAGGGGTAATGGTCGCAAAGATACCCGAAACTGTTTGCGGAGACCAATGGCATTATGTTACAGATGACAATGGACTGTCACTTGCAGTAATAGATGGCCTTGGACATGGCAAAGAGGCCAATGAAGCAGCAGTCGAAGCAATCAATATTTATAAAGAAAATATAAAATCAGAAACTCCTGATTTTATTGTTGATAAAATCCACAGTGGCCTCAAAAAAACAAGAGGAGCAGTCGGCCTTATCATACATGCAGATAATCAAAAGAAAAACATGATTCATTGCGGCGTGGGCAATATTGGCTGTAAAGTAATCAGTAATTACAGCATGGAGAATGCAAAGTCTCTAATCCTCTTTAATGGCATACTTGGGTTGAATGTAAAGAGAATGAATAGTACCATAAACATTTGGGATAATACCAAAACTATGGTGGTACATTCTGATGGACTTACAAGCAGATGGGACCTTCACAAATATCCTGGAATATTAAATAGGCATCCAACTATTATTGCAGCAGTTCTTTATAGAGATTTTAACCGAAGAACGGATGATATTACTGTCGTTGTAGCCAGAACAAAAAGGGCAATAAATTATGTATAGCGCGATTGTTAAAGTTAAAATCGATAATGAACTAGATATTGTCGTCGCTCATAAAAGAGCAAGGCAGCTGGCAACGCTTACAGGATTGAACTTCTCCAACCAGGCAAAGTACGCTGCCGCAATTTCCGAAATAAGCAGAAATACATTGGAACACGCTAATGGAGGAGAAATTATGTTTTATATTAATGAGATTTCAGGTAGCCTATGTTTATCGTCGGTTATCAGAGATGAGGGGAATGGTATTTCTGACATTAATAAAATAATGAATGCCTTTCCAGGCAGAATGGGGAAGGGAGTAGGTATAAAAAATACACAGCGACTGGTCGATTTTTTTAATATTCAATCTGAGTCAGGTAAAGGTACACAGGTTGAATTGGGAATGAAACTTCCTGCAAATCATCCTCCGATTAACAGAATTATTATAAAAGGATGGGCCCAGCATTTCCTTAATGAAAAACCTGTTAGCCCATATGAAGAGTTGAAAAAGCAAAATGATGAACTCATTGATGCTTTGGAACAACTTAAATATAAAAATCTAATGGTTGAAAACCAGCTGGAAGAGATTAAACGTTTAAATACAGAACTTCAAAAGCAAAATGCGGAAATCTCTTCTTTGTCTAAAGACAAAGAGCGCCGCAATAAACAATTGGAGGAAAAAAATAAGCAGCTGGATGAATTCTCCTATATCGTCACGCATGATCTAAAAGCTCCTCTCAACAATATGCTTGGGCTTATCGATGTCTTCAAAGACGAAATCAGGGAAACGAACATCAATGATGAATTTGAGATGTTTGTTGGTCAAGTTGAAAAAATGCAGAAACTGGTTGGAAATATTGTTTCCTACACGAGATCTGGAAAGGAGAATATTGTTAAAAGTAACGTAAACCTTTCAAATCTCTTAGAAGAGATCATCAAATTTCTACCTTCTAAAGATGGGGTGAGTGTTGAAGTTCCTAGGGACATCCCATCCATTTATACAGAAGAGATTTATCTTGAGCAGATTTTTAACAATCTTATCGGTAATGCATTGAAGTATCATGATAAGAAGCAAGGCAGTATAAAAATTTCTTATAAAGTATGCGAAAATGGTATGTACCAATTTGGCGTCTGTGATGATGGTCCAGGTGTACCAGATGGTCAGAAGGATAAAGTTTTTGACCTGTTTCATACTATTAACCAAAACAGGAGCATTGAAAGTACAGGGATTGGGCTTGCTATAGTTAAAAAGATAATTGAATCTAAAGGCGGTAATATTTGGATAGAAGACAATATTCCATTTGGAGCAAACTTTATGTTTACTTGGCCAGCGTCCGCTTCGGAAGAGATTGTGAAATAATTATTAAATACATCAATAGCAAATACTTTTTTCTTGAATGATACCTATGTATACCTGCGGTTAAGAATTAATGAAGTTTAGTAAAGCTGTTATAATTTCATTCCGGATTTATGAAACCTTCATCGGGTAAAAGCATGTGATAGGTATTTTTAAAATTATCCAATTTTTTCAAAGCTTCATTAAGTATGAAACAGACAGAGCAGGCAATGATCAACGCAGTCGATCTTGATGGGGTGAATGAAATAATTGTTCATGATTTGACATTTGAAGAGGTAAGTAAAGGAAATTATCAATATGTAGACATTCCATTATTTGTCGTTTTTAAATTTAAGATTAATGATTTTAAAAAGGATGAGGTTTGACTAATACCTACAATCTGGAACATAACTTGAAGTTTAATGAGTATTTGAAAATGAAACAACCTGTCCTTGCTAGGCATGCAGACAGCATTCATGGTCCATTTTTTTAAGTGGATTTTGATACTTTAAAGCCATAAGAGCCAAATTGGTCCTTTGGATATTAAATGTTAAGGAAAAAAAATAATAGTTTTTCAAAATTGAAAAATAAATTACATCATTTAAGGAACCTGAAAAATCCTGTTTGTTTTTTAAGTAAAAGAAAATTTTAAATTTTTATTTGCCATCTAAAGAAGTTTGTTTTTGAAGCTTTTTGTAGACTAAATAATTGAAAAATAGTTGTTTGTTGTGTGTTTGGTTATAAAAAGAATAGCTTAAATAATTTAAATATTACCACTTTATTGTATAAATTGCCGCACCAAAATAAAAGTTTAACTTAATTTTTTATGAAAAGAATGTTTTTAAAATCAATGCAACTTGCATGTTGCGCTGTGCTGTTATTTTTTAGTTCGCTTTCCTTAAATGCACAATCTATTGAATTAGATAAAGTAGGAAGAGCAGGGTTTAAAGGTGTTCAGAAACTGGATGACAAAGGTTACTATGTTCAGTATGAAGAAACCAATGCAAAACCACGTGTTGTAAAGCTGATTATACTTGACAACAATCTGGTTGCGACAAATGAAATAAAACTGGAGTTGAAACCAGAAGACAAACTTGAAGACCTTGCCTATAATGGTGGTAATTTTATGTTTGTTAAATCAAACTCAAAAGAAAAATCACGTACTTTCAAAATTCTTGATAGACAAGGCAAAGAACTTGCTTCAAAAGAGCAAAAGGATGTACCTGCACGTCTTCTTTATAAGCCTGCAATGATCACTCCTGTAGAGCAAACAGACTTTTTGGTGATCAATTATACAAAAGATAAAAAAGTAGGTTACAGCATTGAGCGTTTCAACGAAAAGCTGGAAAGCAAATATCTTGAAACGTACGAGCCTGAAAAGAAAAAACTTTATCCTGTTGATTACCTTGTTGCAGATGACGTACTATATGTATTGGAATTTTTATCAGCAGATTATTCTGACTATTTCGAGTACCATATTGCTGGTTTTAGCATGACCAATGGAAAGCAGTTATTTAACAATCATCTGAAGAGCGCTGATGATAAGGCTTATGGTTATGCAACTTTCCTTCGTTTAGGAGCAGAAGGAAAAGTAGTTACTGGTGGTATGTATTTCAATGGTCCTAGAGAAGACAATGCAACATCTGATGGTCTATTTACTGCAGTAGTTGATAAAGCTGGTAAACTTAACTATCAATATAAAACATGGAAAGATGTTGAAGCTAAAGTTAAAGCTGGTAATTCAACAAATGGTATCTGGGGTGGTAAGACAAAGACATTTGTGCAGGACTTAGCTGTAAATGCTGACGGTAGCTTTTCTTTAATTGCTGAGAACTTCAGAAGAGGTGATGAGGCATTAGCAGGTGGGAAAAACAAAACTCTTGGTACTCTTACCAAAGTGAGCAATATGTCGAATGGTGAGTCTTCAGATGAAGCAGTAACCGTCTCTGAATTTGTGTTGTTCGATTTTACAAAAGACAATGTTCTTTCTGATGTGCGTAAATTAAACAAACCCGAATCTGTAACTGTTATCAGATCAGCTGCTGATCCTAATGATCAGCCTTATGTAGGACAAGCTAAAGGTTTGAACCTGGCAAATATCCTTAACAACAGGGGGTATTTCCCATATCGTTTTACTGCACAGAAAAACGGAGAGAAAGTATTGGTATATCAGTTTACTTATGAAAAACTTTTCAAAGAAAAATTGTTTTTCACAAAGTTAAATGCAGCTACAGTTGATACTAATGCAATAGAAATCACAAATTCTGTTATGAAAGTAGAGCAGGAGCTTGATGCTGCTTCATCTCAGAAAATGGGTAAATTAGGAGCTCTTTCTAAAAAGCTTGATAAAGCATCTGGTTCTGATATTCAGAATACATATTACATGAAAGGTTCACACAGCCCTCATGATTTCCGCAGCCGTTCTTTGAATACAAGAGTATCGTCTTCAAATTTGGATGGAAAAATCCTTATTTATGATTTCGTTCCTGAACTTACAGGTGATGCCAACCAAAAGAAAAGCATGCTGGCTAAGTATAACAATGGGATGAACAACGCTATCAATGCGAAATTGAAAATATGGTATATTGATATCCGTTAATTATTTAACTAAATATTAGAATGAAAGAGGCTGTCCAAACGGGCAGCCTCTTTGCTTTATATACAATTTGTATGAAATAAAATGAACTGTATGGAACTACCTGCTGTTTGAAAGTAACCATTATAAAAAAGATCCGTTTCTATTTAAAGTAGAAAATTCTATTTTTGTAAATAAATCAAAGAATAAAGTCCTTTATGTAAAATTAATTTCTTTCAGGAAAACGAATTGTCCCTGGCATCTGCCTGGTACTCAGTGTCCACTTTTAAAGAAAGAAGTTATGATAATTCTTCAGAATCTCACATATATACATTCCAATAAAGATTTATTGTTTGATGAAATACATCTTGCAGTAAACAATCATGATAAAATTGCCTTGATTGGCAATAACGGTTCCGGCAAATCCACATTGATGAAGATTATAGCCGGTGTTATTCAACCATCTGGCGGTTTTGCGAATACAAGCTCAAAGCCATATTATGTTCCTCAGATCTTTGGCCAGTATAATGAACAGACGATAGCACAGGCACTTCAGATTGAAGACAAGCTGAATGCTTTGAGCGAAATTCTTAAAGGAAATGTCACTGATTTGAATTTTTCAATTCTCAACGATGACTGGACTATAGAAGAAAGGTCTTATGGAGCTCTTGCGCACTGGGGGCTTCAGGAACTAGAACTTAAACAGCAGATGGGCACTTTAAGCGGAGGCCAGAAAACAAAAGTTTTTCTTGCTGGAATTATGATCCATCAGCCAGATATTATACTGATGGATGAACCAAGTAATCATTTGGATATAGGGGGAAGAGCACTCTTGTATGAGTTTATTCAATCATGTACAGCAACTTTATTAGTAATTAGCCACGATAGAAAGTTGTTGAATATGCTTGATACGGTTATAGAGCTGAGCACAAAAGGCTTATCTGTGTATGGTGGAAATTATGACTTCTATAAAGAGCAGAAACAATCGGAACGACAGGCACTGGATCATGATTTGAAAAGCAAAGAAAAGGAGCTTAGGAAAGCAAAAGAAACAGAACGGGAAGCGATGGAGCGCCAGCAAAGGGCAGATGCAAGAGGAAAGAAGAAGCAGGAGAAAGCAGGCCTTCCCAGGATATCCATGAATACATTTAAAAACAAAGCGGAAAACAGCACAGCGAGAACAAAAGGTGTTCATTCAGAAAAGACAGGTACACTTTCTCAAGAGCTCAGTGATCTTAGAAAAGAATTGCCTGAGGCCGACAAGATCAAGTTTGGTTTTGATAATTCGGCTTTACATAAAGGGAAGATTCTTTGCACCGCTAAAGAAATTAATCATAGTTATGACCAAAATCTTTTATGGAAAGAAGGTCTGAGTTTTCAAATTACAAGTGGTGAAAGACTTGTGGTGAAAGGTCTGAACGGGAGAGGTAAAACAACGCTTATCAAAATTATATTAGGAAAAATAAAGCCATTAATAGGAACCCTACAGATAGCAGAAAGTAAAACAATCTATGTTGATCAGGAATATTCCATCATAAGCAATATTCTTAGTGTATATGAACAAGCGCAGAAGTTTAATACAGCGCTTCTTCAGGAACACGAAGTTAAAATCAGACTAAACAGATTTCTTTTTA
Organism: Sporocytophaga myxococcoides DSM 11118; assembly: GCF_000426725.1. NCBI lineage: Bacteria > Pseudomonadati > Bacteroidota > Cytophagia > Cytophagales > Cytophagaceae > Sporocytophaga > Sporocytophaga myxococcoides. The sequence continues at coordinate 419,294 of NZ_KE384560.1, forward strand.
CTAAAGATGATTGGGATAAGCCTTGTGGTGTACTAAGCGGAGGAGAGAAAATGCGTCTGATGCTTTGTTGTCTGACGATAAGCAGCCAGGTGCCTGATATTATTTTGCTGGATGAGCCTACAAACAATCTTGATATTCAAAACGTCGAAATCATGACCGCAGCTATCAATGAATATGAAGGAACGCTTATTGTTATTTCACATGATGAATATTTTCTGGAACAGATAGGAGTGGAGAGGGTGATAGAGTTGAAATGATAAGTTTGATTATGATAAATATAAAATGAAGAAGCCCCGAATTTCGGGGCTTCTTCATTTATGCTCATTAAAGATAAAATAGTATTAATAACCCATCACTCTATCTCATCAATGGTCCAATGAAATTGCTTTCTGAAGATCGGTAATGTATCAATGTTTAACTTTTTAAATTTTACTTTTTGACTTTTGTTGTTGTTTAAATAGACTAAAGTCAGGATGCTATCTTTAGTAGAATAATGATAGTTTAAAACCATTTTATATTGATTGTAGTCTGTCAGAATCAAAAGATTTTCAGCTTTGTCAATTTTTAGTTTGTAATCAATCATCTCATCGCTATCATCCTGGAATATCATATAATTCATACGATGTATGAAAACGCGTTTTGTCTTATCTAACCATGTAAATGAGCTGTCTCTATCCATAGATAAGTTAAGATAAGCACCATGTAAATAGGGGCGATTCTCTTTGTCATCATTTAAGTTCCCTGTTTGAATCGTAGGATATAATACTTCAAACAAAATTATTAAAATCAGAAATGTCTTAATGAAGAAAGATAGAAACTGGTTTTTAATATTTGAGGAAAAGTCTTCGCCTGATGGTAATTGTAGCTTGCTTAACGATGTGCTGATAATTGAATAATAGCTACTCGCCCCTAATAAAGAAAGGAATAGCAGGAAAGAAGAGAAAAACTTCAGGGAGATATCAAAACAAAGATTAATTACTAAAATGTTTGTAAACGTTAATATACTTAGAGCATATCCAATTAATCTTGTTCTTTTATATAAAAGTAATGAACCTGTTATAGCTTGTGTTAAACCTAGAAAAATATTAAAGGAATAAGAAGAGCCAATGGTTGTCCAAAACAATATGTCCTTGTCAAGGAAGCCGATTGGCGTGTATAAAATGTTTGGTTCGGGCTGATAAAACTGACTCTTGAAAATCTTGCCAAATCCATAGTTAAGAAGCTGAAAGCTTAAGTAGTATGCTATTATCGCGTTGCCTATTTTTGCTATACCTCTTTGGAGATGGATCGACCTGAAAAGCAATACAGCAGAGCTCAACAGAAGTGAGAGAATAAATAATATAAAAGCAAGAGTATAAAGGGACGACGAATCTGAGGTGATCTCCTTATAGTTATAATCATTAAATAAAAGAGGTTTGAAAAATGATATCAGGCCTCCAAAAACTAATGACGCTATCTCCTCATGTTCAGGAAATAAATTGAAAGGAAATGGAATAAATAAGATGCCAAGCCATGTAAAAAAATAACTGGCTATTCTAAGGAAAGCTCTCGGATTACCTTTCATTCAAGAGTCTTTTCATAGTTGAATATTTTTTACTCAGAAATGCAATTACTAAGGCTATAAAGAATATTGAAACAATACCGATCCATTTTGGATTGAAAGGAGGATTCGAGTTATCAAAAATTAAGAGAGGGGTATAGTTCTTTTTTGTTTTTTTTGAGACATTACTGATTTTGTCAAATCCAATAAAGTCAATGCTGTCGGAAGTTTCATAATCAAGTTCTTCTAAAGCTTTCTTTAGGTTAACTGTAGACATGCCCTGCTTAAATAAAGGGTGATTATGGATAGTGTCAAATTCAAAAGAAACTCTGTCTTGGTGAATAATGGAGAGTCTGCTTACCACTATAGAAATACTATCTGAGATGTATTTGACAGAATCTATTTTAGAAAAGTATCTTTTGGGTGGAAGTCCATAATTAGAGAAATCCTGGTCGGAAGAATCGGCCTTCATTGAGGTTCTGAAAGTAGTAGTTTTCCCGCTATGACTTTTATGGGCAATTAATTTAGTCTGTGATAATGCAGGAGTTATAATCGAAATAAAAATTGTAAAGATAAAAAAGATTCTTTTCATAATTCGTTGGTTTGATTTTTTATACTATTCTCTAGCTATTTCTAAAAAAAATTATTTCTCAGAATATCCATCTTTTAAAACGAAATATTTAAAGGATTAATATAGTTAATACTCTTGAATTTCACTAACAAAAAAAGCCCCGAATTTCGGGGCTTTCCATATATTTTTAACGTTAATCTAAAATTACTTCACCAACTTCTCATAAGCCTGCTGTACAAGCTCGAAATGGAACTGGTCAAATATGTTGTCAAAAGACGCTGTAATCTCTTCATTCATAAGATTACCTATACTTCCTTCATGTGTATGGTTAATGGTTTCTGGAGCTTTAAATTGATTTTCTTCGATAAGAGCTCCTACTTGCTTGTATGCATCTCTGAATGGTGTCCCATCCAATACCATTTGATTGACTACCTCCACACTGAAAAGATACTTGTACTTCTCATCTTTCAACAAGTTGCTCTTTACTTTGATTTGTCCTAGCATGTATGCTGCAATCTGAAGACAATTATTAAGGTCCTCAAATGCAGGCAGAAAGTTTTCTTTGATGATCTGAAGATCCCTGTGATAACCTGAAGGCAGATTAGAAGTGATCAGACTAATCTCATTCGGTAAAGACTGAATCCTGTTACATCTGGCTCTTATCAATTCGAATACATCCGGATTTTTCTTGTGAGGCATGATGCTTGAGCCTGTAGTCAATTCATCAGGGAATGTAATGAAACCGAAGTTCTGGTTCATATATAGACACACATCCATTGCAAGTCTTCCAAGTGAGGAAGCTATTGAAGACATCGCAGCTGCAACGTTCTTTTCTGTTTTGCCTCTTCCCATCTGAGCATAAACAACATTGTAATTTAAGCTTTCAAAGCCTAAAAGATCTGTTGTCATTTGTCTGTTAAGTGGAAAAGAAGAACCATAACCAGCAGCAGATCCTAGTGGATTTTTATTAGCAATTTTATATGCAGCCAGCATCATATTGAGATCATCTGCAAGGCTTTCTGCATATGCACCAAACCATAATCCGAAAGAAGAGGGCATTGCTATTTGCAGATGTGTATATCCTGGAAGTAAATCGTTTTTGTGTTTTTCGCTCAATGAAATTAAGAGCTCAAACAACGTCTTTACATTTTCTACAGTTACCCTTATCTGATCTCTTATATAGAGCTTAAGGTCTAGCAGTACCTGATCGTTTCTTGATCTCCCGCTATGTATTTTCTTACCAACATCACCAAGTCTTCTTGTAAGGATTAATTCTACCTGAGAGTGTACATCTTCCACGCCATCTTCAATGGTGAACTGGCCTTTCTGTATTTCTCTGTAGATATTTTTTAATTCTTTATGAAGGATATTTAATTCACTCTTCTCTAGCAACCCGATGCTTTCAAGCATTTGCGTATGTGCAATAGATCCAAGTACGTCAAACTCAGCCAGAAGCAAATCCATCTCGCGATCTTTGCCAACAGTGAATTTCTCAATGCTTTTATTTACTTCTGTGCTTTTTTGCCACAACTTCATGGTAACGAAATTTTAAATATCAGTTAATTAGAATCAAACAACCAGTTCACTTAGAACAGCAATGTACCTGTCGATACCTTCTTCGATTTCAGCCAGCCAGATAAATTCATTTGCTGTATGAGATCTGCCTGAGTTCCCAGGTCCCATTTTAACAGAAGGAACAGGAACCAATGCCTGATCTGAAGTAGTCGGCGAACCGTATGGCTTCGCACCAAACTTTATAGCTGCATGCACCAGGGCATGGTCAGGGTCTATGAATGATGGTCTCAACCTTACAGATCTTGGCTTCACTTCAGATTCAATGTTTTCTTCTATAATGCGAAGAACATCTTCGTTTTTATATTCTTCCGTAATACGCACATCAATGGTGAATGTACAGTTCTCAGGAACTACATTGTGCTGATAACCTGCATTGATAATGGTTACAGACATTTTCATCGGTCCGAGGTGTGGAGACACCTTTTCGAACTTATAGTTTCTGATCCACTCGATGTCTTTAATGGCCTTATAAATGGCGTTATCGCCTTCTTCACGTGCTGCATGACCAGCTTTACCTTTAGCAACACAGTCAAGCACCATAAGTCCTTTTTCTGCAACAGCGATATCCATCAACGTTGGTTCTCCAACTATTGCGAAATCGATAGGACCAAGGTCAGGATAAACCAATTCAAGTCCGTCAAAGCCTGATATCTCTTCTTCTGCAGTAGCTGCCACAACAAAGTTGTATTTCAGGTTTTCTTTCTCATAAAAATGGATGAAAGTCGCCATAAGCGAAACCAGACATCCTCCCGCATCATTGCTTCCAAGGCCAAATAACTTTCCGTCTTTTACCATTGGATCAAACGGGTCATTTGTATAGCCAGGATTAGGCTTTACTGTATCGTGATGAGAATTTAGAAGAATCGTAGGCTTGTTTGGGTCATAGTTTTTATTAAAAGCCCAAACATTGTTCTTCTTTCTGTGAGTCGGGACTCCTCTGTCTTCAAAAAAACGGTTTAACAATTCCGCAGTTTTGTCTTCCTGCTTGCTGAAGGACTCTATTCGTATAAGTCCCTTTAGTAGCTCCAGAGCGTCTTTTTTTAATTTATCCCTATCAAACATAAAAATTTGTAGTTTAAAATGTAAAGGAGTTTAGCCTTTACCTTATTTATTAAATGATTTATCTCTTCCGTGGCCTGTCCCCCGACAGGCCACCACTAATGTTATCTACAATGATACTTTACTACTTGTTTAAACTAAACTTATAGTTAATTGACTCTATGCTCTAATTGTGTCCTGTCAGGGGATAGGCACGGAGCATACTCCTTTAAACTTTCGACTTTAAACTTTTAGCTTTAAGCCTTCCGCTTTACGCCTTTAAAACCGTTCCCGCCTGCACAGACTGGTTTACAATTGAAACAATATCATCAGCATGACATATGATTACGGACTTCACACCAGCTTTAATAGCGTCAAAGGAGTTGTCCATTTTAGGAATCATACCTTTTGCGATAACGCCATCTTGCTTCAATTGACCGTATTTCTCAGTATCAATAGATGAAATTACAGAGTTTTTATCATTGATATCCTGAAGAACACCTTTTAGTTCAAAACAATAAACAAGGCTCACATCAAAAGACCTGGAAAGCGCAACAGCAAGTGTAGAAGCAACCGTGTCAGCATTGGTGTTAAGCATGTTTCCTTTACCATCATGAGTAAGAGGAGCTATAACGGGAGTAAGGCCGGAAGAAATTAAGGTTGCCAAAGGTGCAGCCTCAATTTTTTCAACGTCTCCGACAAAGCCATAGTCTATGCCATTTTTGACAGGACGTTTGCTCGCCAGCATGATGTTTGCATCAGCACCTGTAAGTCCAATAGCATTGGTTCCCATAGACTGAAGCTGACTGACAACCTTTTTATTTATCAGACCACCGTAAACCATGGTGACAATTTTCAAAGTCTCTGCATCTGTGATCCTTCTGCCATCGACCATCTGAGCTTCGATACCAAGACCTTTGCTTATTTCCGTAGCTACTTTTCCTCCTCCGTGGACAAGGATTTTATTTGCCTTCAATGAAGAAAGATCTCTAAGAAATTTTTGAAGTGTCTTGTCGTCGTCAATGACGTTGCCACCTATTTTTATGATGTAAAGTTTATCCATCGTTAAGTTTTAAGTAATAAATTGTAAGTTTTAAGAACTCAGGCTTATTACTTTTAAAAATTATCCTCTAATATTTTTTTCAGTACAGCCTGCGCAGACCACACCCTGTTGCCTGCCTGCTGGATCACAACGGAGTTTGGGCTATCTATTACTGCATCAGAAACAATGACATTTCTTCTCACAGGCAGACAGTGCATGAATTTAGCCTGATTGGTAAGCTTCATTTTCTCAGGGCTGATCATCCAGCTTTTATCTTTGGAAATGATATTACCATAGTACTTATATGAAGACCAGTTTTTTGCATAAACAAAGTCTGCACCTTCAAGAGCTTCGTTTTGATTATAGGTAATCTTAGCTCCCTGTGTAAATTTAGGATCTAGTTCATACCCCTCGGGATGTGTAATTACAAGGTCGACGTTTGCAGCCGGATGATTCATCCATTCTGCAAATGAATTAGGTACAGCTTGTGGAAGAGCCTTAGGATGTGCAGCCCAGGTAAGCACTACTTTTGGTCTTGCTGTTTTCTTAAGTTCATTGATAGTAATCAAATCGGCAAGAGACTGCAATGGATGACGTGTTGCAGATTCAAGACTTACTACCGGAACTCCTGAATAGGTTATAAATTTCTGTATAACTTCTTCTTTGTAATCTGTATCCTTATCATTAAGGCTTGGGAATGATCTGATACCAATAATATCGCAATATTGACCTATTACAGCAGCTGCTTCTTTAATATGCTCGCTTGTATCTCCATCCATCACCACATTATCTCTAATCTCAAGATTCCAGCTATCCTGACCAACGTTCATGTCCATAACCCTTAAAGTTAGGTTGTGAGCAGCCTTTTGAGTGCTCAAACGTGTTCTTAGACTTGGGTTGAAAAATATCAGGCCAAGGGTTTTATTCCGACCGAGATTCGCATGCTTTAATGGATCGTGCTTAAGTTCAAGCGCAAGGTTGACAAGAGCTGTTACATCATCTACATCATGAACAGAGGTAAAATTTCTCATTTATTTAACAAGCATTTTAGACATTACAGATTTGAAAGCTTTTAAGAATAAGTCTGCTTCTTCTTTAGTGATATTTAAAGCAGGAAGTATTCTCATCGTATTTTTGTCAGAAGATGATCCTGTGAATATTTTGTGATCATCAAGAAGTGAATTTCTCACGCCAGCGCAAGGAATTTCAAGTTCAACACCAATCATTAATCCAAGACCTCTTATTTCTTTTACTCCAGATACCTTTTTCAATTCAGTCATAAGGTAATTACCTATGTTTTCTGAATTTGAAAGAAGGTTTTCATCTTTAATTATATCCAGCACTGCAATACCAGCCGCACATGCTAAGTGATTTCCGCCGAAAGTTGTGCCAAGCATTCCGTGTACAGCTTTGAACTCAGGACTGATCAATACACCTGCGATAGGAAATCCATTACCCATTCCTTTGGCAACTGTGATAAGGTCCGCTTTAACTCCTGAATGTTGGTGTGCAAAGAATTTGCCGCTTCTTCCGTATCCTGATTGTACTTCATCAAGGATTAAAACAGCTTTGAATTTTTTACAAAGTTCATCTATCTTTTTAAGGAAAGGAGTACTTGGAATCTGCACGCCTCCAACACCTTGTATTCCTTCAATAATAACAGCTGCAACATCTTCATTCATGTTCTTTTCAAATGCCTCAATATCATTGAAAGGAAGGAATTGAATGTTTTCAGTTTTGTTTACAGGGGCTTGCATTGAACTACCGTCAGTAGCTGCAACTGCAAGAGAAGTTCTTCCATGAAAACTTTTGCTGAAGCTGATGATTTTTTTTCTTCCAGTATGGAAAGAAGCTAATTTTAATGCATTCTCATTAGCCTCTGCTCCTGAGTTTACAAGGAAAAGATCATAATTGTCATATCCGGAAAGCTTACCTAGTTTTTCAGCAAGTTCACTTTGCACAGATATTACAACAGAGTTGGAATAAAAGGCAATGTTATTTAACTGTTCAGTAATCTTTTTTACATAATGTGGATGAGTATGACCGATAGAGATAACAGCATGACCGCCATAAAGGTCCAGGTATTCATTACCTTGTTTGTCCCAAAGCTTGATTCCCTGAGCTTTTACAGGCTCCACATTAAGGAGAGGATAGACGTCGAATAGTTTCATACTTAAGTTGTAAGTTATAAGTTATAAGTATTAAGTAGTTTGCCTTACCTTTTTAATAAAAGAAATAAGCATGGCTTTTACTTCATTAACTTCCTGGTTCAATTCTTCAAATAAATCTTGAGTCAGGTATTTCAAATCCTTTGAAAGGAGTAATAAATATTCAATTTCATCAGCAGATCCCAAAGATATTTGCAGAAAATTTGCGAAGTCAGCATTGGTGCGCCTTCCACAGTCTTCCGCTATATTACAAGTAATCGATGCCTCAGCTCGCCTCAATTGACTTACAAGATTGAATAATTCCCGATTTGGGAAAGACTTCAGTAGCTTTATAGATTTTAAGCGTTAAACTATAGGCTTTTTGCCACACTATTAATTCCTTATAGTCTTGCATAATTACTTATAACTTACAACTTATAACTTAAAACTCAGAAGGCTGCTGCCTTTAGTCTTAATCCTTCCGTTTCCTCCAGACCAAACAACAGGTTCATATTCTGAACCGCTTGTCCTGAAGCCCCCTTCAGAAGGTTGTCAATCATGCTCACGATCAGAAGATAGTTGTCATGCTTTTCGATATAGATGATTGTATTGTTTGTATTCACTACTTGCTTTAAATCAGGATTTACTCTGCTTACATGGGTAAAAGGATGAGAAGCATAATAGTTTTCATACATCGCATAAGCTTCTTCCTGAGTCAAAGTAGACTTCACATGAAGCGTCGCGAATATACCCCTTGTAAAGTCACCACGGAAAGGAATAAAGTTGATGGCCTTATCCATTCCTGGCTGAAGTATTCTTAAGCTCTGTTTGATTTCTTTTAAATGCTGGTGATTGAATGCCTTGTAAATAGACATGTTATTGTTTCTCCAGCTGAAATGAGAAGTAGCAGAAAGACTCTGACCAGCTCCTGTAGAACCTGTTATAGCTGAGATATGAACCTCATCCTGAATTAGACCTTTTGAAGCAAGAGGAAGAAGTCCAAGCTGAATGCATGTAGCAAAACAGCCAGGGTTCGCAATATGATGCCCTTTTTTAATCTTGTCTCTCTGAAGCTCTGGTAATCCGTAGATAAAGTCGTTGCCTTCTTTAGCGATACGGAAATCCTGACTAAGGTCAATTATTTTAATAGTTGATGCAATCTTGTTTTCCGCAAGGAATTTGGAGGCATCGCCATGACCCACGCAAAGAAATAATACATCAATTGCATCTGATAATGTAGAGGAAAATTTCAGATCCGTAACACCCAGAAGGTCAGTATGAACCTGAGAGATCGGGTTACCAGCGTTACTATTGCTGTGTACAAAAGCAATTTCAACAGAAGGATGGAATACAAGGATTCTTAAAAGTTCACCACCTGTGTATCCGGCACCACCGACAATTCCTACTTTAATCTTTTTCATGATTTTAAAAACGTAAAGCTTAAAGCAAAAAGCTGAAAGAGTTTGTATTCAGTTTTAGCTTTAAGCTTTAAAATGATTTATTATAAATGAACTCATCTAAATCCTCTCCCAATTAGGAGAAGTAGTTGAGTTGGTTGTTAACTTTTAGCTTTTAACTTTAAAGAACCTCATCCTAAATCCTTCTCCTGAAGGAGAAGGACTTTAATGCGTTGAAAATTTTAATTCTTCTACTTCAAGTAAGCTTTCTCAAAAACTACAACTTAAGACTTTTAACTTTAAGCTTTCTGCTTTTCGCTGTCAGCTTAGTTATTCACCTTATGGAAAATCATTGTCTGATTTCCGAAGATCTTAGAGAACCCTTTCACATCTTCACCAGACCATGCATTGTTCATCTCACCGTAGCTTCCGAATTTAGAAGACATAAGGTCATGAGAAGACTCTATACCTATCACATGGAATCTGTATGGAGCAAGGTATACTTTCACTTTACCGGAAACAAACTTCTGAGAATCATCAAGGAATTGTTCTATATTTCTCATTACAGGCTCAAGGAATTGGCCTTCATGAACGAAGTTCCCATACCAGCCGGAAAGTTGCTCTTTCCAGTAGGTTTGCCATTTGGTTAAAGTGTGTTTCTCAAGTGTATGGTGTGCTTTGATGATTACCATCGGAGCAGCAGCTTCAAAACCTACGCGTCCTTTAATACCAATGATAGTGTCACCTACGTGGATATCTCTGCCGATTCCAAATGGAGCGGCAATGTCATTCAATTTAAGAATAGCCTCTACAGGAGAAAGCTTCTGGCCATTAATACCAACAAGTTCACCTTTTTCAAAAGTTAATTCGACTTCTTCAGCCTCTGTTTTTGTAACTTGAGTAGGGAATGCAGTTTCAGGAAGATATTGACCTGAAGTCAGAGTCTCTTTACCACCTACACTGGTTCCCCAGATACCTTTATTGATAGAGTATGCAGCTTTTGTCCAATCAGAAACAACTCCTTTTGATTTCAGATACTCGATTTCGGCCTCTCTTGAAAGCTTCATGTCTCTGATAGGAGTGATGATACCTACATTAGGAATCAGGATATTGAAGATCATGTCGAAACGTACCTGATCGTTTCCAGCTCCTGTGCTGCCGTGGGCTACAAAGTCAGCATTGACCTGCTTGCAGTAATCAGCAATTGCAGTTGCCTGAAATACTCGTTCAGCACTAACAGATAGTGGGTATGTGTTATTTTTTAGGATGTTACCGAATATGAGGTACTTAACACAATCTTTATAGAACTTGTCAACCACATCAAGGGTAACGTGGGTTTTTACGCCCAATTTGTAAGCTTTAGCTTCTATTTCTTTAAGCTCTTCCTTAGTGAAACCACCTGTATTGACGATGGCGGAATGAATCTCAAGACCTTTCTCTTCTGAAAGATATTTTACACAATAGGAGGTATCGAGCCCTCCGCTAAAAGCCAGTACTACTTTCTTACTCATTAGTGAAAATGCTTAATTGAGCTTTAAATTTAAAGATAAATTTTAAAAACAGGACAAAGGCGACATTAATTTGTCGCCTTTGCTGTAGAAAAAAGAGTCAATACTTTTGAAGACATCTTTAAAGCTTTGAGTAGCTTATGATTTTTTAGTCTTTGGAAACGCTCGTAGAGTTTGGATTTTTTTACAAACTCCCATTTTTTCTTATTCTTCTCTTCAGGATCGTAAAGCATTCCTGTGCAAAGACAGTTTTTATAGTTCTTGCTTTCCAGTATCTGAAAGTTAACGCAGCTTTGGCAACCTTTCCAAAAGGTTTCATCATCTGTAAGTTCTGAAAATGTAACCGGACGATAACCTAGTTCGGAATTAATTTTCATCACAGCGGCACTCGTCGTAAGGCCAAAGAGCTTTGCGTCTGGATATTTTTTTCTTGATAGCTCAAATGCCTTCTCCTTGATCTTTGTAGCAAGGCCTTCTTTTCTGAATTCCGGTGATACAATCAGACCTGAGTTGGCCACATATTTATTGTGAGACCAGGTTTCTATGTAGCAAAAGCCAGCAAATCTGCCATCCTTAGTGGTGGCGATAACGGCTTTGCCTTCTTCCATTTTTTTCTTAATATATTCAGGATTTCTTTTAGCTATACCGGTACCACGTGCCTTGGCACTTTCTTCCATTTCTTTACAGATTGCCTCTGCAAGAACTTTATGTTTTTCCCCAGCAATAGTTACAATAAAATCAGCCATTTTTTCTGCTCAGATAAATAAAATTGATAAAATTAACCCTGGCTTATATTTACAAAGCCCTTTTTAAATTTTAAAAGAGTAAAGTGAATTGAGAGCAGAATTACCACATGGGTAATTCAAGAGGTATACCGGCCTAGGGCCTGGGGTTCCTGAATGGTAAAATTCTTCCTGCACCCATGGTTGTGGGAGTAGAGATGAGGTTAGAATATTTAAAAGTATTTACCATTTCTTGTTAATGAAAGAAAGCACAAATTTAAGCTAAAATGCAGATTTTTCAAAAAGAGTTCATTGAAAATCTACAAAAAAATAACTCTAATTATTACAATACTGTTTATTTAACATTTTGGCCCATATTCATCCGCTCATTATCAGTACTTTCTTCTTCCACACAAACACTGATTCAATAGATAAGCAAAAAAACACGTTATATAAATAATTATACAAGGATAATAAGCTAGATTGTTAGTATATTGTATAATAGAGGCTTCGGGGACAAGCAATTTCACAGATGTTCTGCTATAGCTGAGAAATGTTCTTTCATATTCAAATTTTGTTTGATCCTTTACCTGGAGTTCCTCATTGCGGAGTGAGTTTTTTCCGATAAATAAGATTTCTCAAAATTATTTGGTCCTGTGATTATTACTTGTTCTTTCGTTGAATCTCGTTTTTTGATAGAAGAACATATGCATTCATGGTCGTATTCCGGTTATCTGTGTTCAATTTTATTTTCCATAAATATTTTTCCGCTTGTGAAACTAATGGCATTTCACAAATAAACTCCAAAGTTCTTGTTTCTCCGGGGCTGAGGTTTTTGTAATTGTTGCCATCAATTGTGCTTATTCCATCAGGAATAGTTATTTCATGCATTTGATTGCCAAAATTGTCCTGAACACTCACATCGCCTTTTAACGACAACTTTTCTTTCGGACAAAAGAATTCCTGGTTACAGAAGTTGACTATTTTGCAGGTGAGAATAAAGTATTGTTCATCACTGGTTAGTTCCCTGGATCTTTCTCCAGGAGTATGGTCCAATAAAAATTTTACTGGTCTAATTTGTGCTGAAAGTGCTGTGATTTCAAGATTTCCCATCTTTAAGGTTTCTCCTAGTGAAAGAGTGTGCTTCAGAATGTCTTGGATATCTGAAGTCTTTCTGGAAAAATGCACTCCTTCGACTGAATCTTTCATCTTCTGAAGATAAAAAGCTTCTTCAAAGCGCATTTCTTTGATCGCTCTTGAAATCTTTTCTTCAAGCCCATGTCTTTTTGTGGAATTATTTTTCGCTGATTTTTTTTTGCTGAAATTCAGATAGATTTTATAATCGCTTTTCTCAGAGACAACCTTGAAAATCTTTTCTTCTGAGGTAACCACTACAGGCTTTTCCTCCATCAGACTAAAAAGTGCATTTTCAGGATCTGGCATTTTCTCCTCATTTCTACTGATAGAGTTTAGCATAAAAAAGCCCAACTCTCTCATAATTTCTTCTGCATCAGGTTTGTATAGTTTTGTATATACAATTAAAGTGTCAGCTTGTTTCTCAGTCCTCAGGATTTCATATTTGTATTGCTTCCTTACATTTTTGGGGAGCTTTTTCTTAAGATAATTTTTTCTGTTTATTTCTCTTATAAACAGGTCTCTAGTTTTAATTTTTTGATCTTCTGCTGATAGAAGTTCATATGCATCATCAGGCTGGGATTCAATATAAGTTAAGTCAAGATAGTTTTTTACAACATCTTCCGGCTTTCTGTGACAACCGCTAAACCCCACAATATTTGATATTACAAAAAGTATGTATAAATAAAGCTGTATTTTTTTTTCCATAACTTTTAAAAATGACCAATCGCATTCTTCCTCCGTAACAGGAGAACTCTGAAAAAATAATTAATGTTAAAATATAATGTATCGTATTGAGAATTACACTGATATATAGTGGTCTATAGAGATTTTTTGGATAATCGAAAATATTTTAGTAGTTGGCTGGCAGGAATTTGAATTAAAAAAACTAAAAACTTGGGACGGGAGGTTCAAAATCTTAACTTTGCCCGATTATTTATTGGATAAATTGTAATTCGGAATCTAGAGGTAATGAAAATTTTAAAGTTTGGCGGGACTTCAGTTGGAACTGCAGATAGTATAAGAAAGGTAGTAGATATTCTACTTTCATATAAAAAAAAGAAGCAGGAATTTTCCGTAGTTTTTTCAGCAATGTCGGGAATTACCAATCAGCTGATTGAGGTAAGCAAAAAAGCTGCTGAAAGTGATGAAGACTATCATGCAATTCTTAAATCCATTGAGAATAAGCACATCAATGCGGTAAAATCGCTTATAGATATAAAAGTTCAGAGCAAAGTGGTGGCACATATCAAAATGCTTACTAATGAGCTTGAAGACCTGCTGCACGGTGTATTCCTTCTGAAAGAACTTTCACCAAGAACAACAGATCTTGTTGCGAGCTTCGGAGAAAGAATGTCAACTTACATTGTTTCCGAGTTTATGAAGCAATCTGGCCTAGATACTGAATTTTGCGATGCCCGCAAGCTGATTGTTACTGATAATAGTTTTGGAGCTGCGACTATTGACTTCAAAGCAACAGATAAAAATATAAAAGAGCATTTTAAAGCTACCAAAAAAATCCAGGCCATTACAGGTTTCATCAGTTCTACAGTTAAGGGGGAAACTACAACATTAGGACGTGGAGGCTCTGACTACACGGCTTCTGTATTTGGTGCAGCTTTGGGAGCTGAAGAAATAGAGATTTGGACGGACGTTGATGGTGTGATGACTGCAGATCCTAAGAAAGTTAAAGGAGCATTTACGCTTCCTGCAATTTCTTATGTGGAAGCAATGGAAATGTCACATTTCGGAGCTAAAGTTATTTATCCTCCTACATTACAGCCAGCATTTAACAAAAAAATTGCTATCTGGATTAAAAATACTTTCAATCCGGAATTTGAAGGCACCTACATAAGTGCTAAAACCAAAGCCAATGATTTCCTGATTAAAGGGATCAGCTCTATCCGTGAGATCGCATTGATCAGCCTTCAAGGTAGTGGTATGATGGGTGTACCAGGCGTTTCGGCACGTTTATTTGGCTCATTAGCTAAGAAAAAAATCAACGTTATATTAATTACGCAAGCGTCTTCTGAGTACTCAATCTGTTTTGCAGTAGAACCAAAGGAGGCAGAGTACGCAGCTGAATTGATCAATGAAGAATTTGCCAACGAAATTCAGGCAAAGAAAATTGACAACGCAATAGTAGAATATGATTTGTCTATCATTGCGATTATCGGTGAAAACATGAGAAATACACCAGGTATAGCAGGGAAGTTCTTTGCCTCACTTGGTAAAAACGGTGTTAACATTCGTGCAATCGCTCAGGGATCTTCCGAGTTAAACCTTTCTGTTGTAATTGGAGAGCATGATTTATCCAAAGCCTTAAACTCTCTGCACGAATCTTTCTTCCTGTCTGATATCCGTACATTGAATGTCTTTGTAGTAGGTTTGGGATTGATAGGAAGCACCCTTTTAAAACAGATACAAAAGCAGTCTTCTCAATTGCTTAAAGAAAGATTATTGAAGATCAATATCATTGGAATTGCTAACAGTAAGAAAATGTTGTTAGATGAAAATGGGATCAATCTGAAAGACTGGAATGGAAAGCTTGAGAAAGACGGAGAAAAGATGAAAATGTCTGCTTTCGTTGAGAAAATGAAAAGTATGAACCTTCAGAATTCCGTATTTGTGGACTCAACGTCTAGCAAAGATGTCGTGGAGCATTATGAGGATGTTCTTAACACAAGTATCTCTATCGTAACTCCCAATAAGCTTGCAAACTCAGGATTATATAAGGATTATCAAAAGATTCAATCTGCTGCATTTAAGCATGGGGTGAAGTTCCTTTATGAAACAAACGTGGGAGCAGGGCTTCCGGTCATCAATACACTGAAGGATCTTAAATATAGCGGAGATAAAATATTGAAAATTGAAGGTATCCTTTCAGGTACGCTTTCATTTATTTTTAACACATTCAAAGAAGGTACAAAATTCAGTGAAGTAGTTAAAGAAGCTAAGGAAAAAGGATATACCGAACCAGATCCGAGAGATGATCTTAACGGAATGGACGTTGCAAGAAAGATTCTAATATTGGCAAGAGAAGCAAATTATCCTTTGGAAATTGCAGATGTCAATGTGGAGAACATCCTTCCAGAGCCTTGCAGAAAGGCTAAGTCTATAGAAGATTTCTTTGTTCAACTTGAGAAGAACAATGATGTTTTCTCAGCAAGAAGAGATGAGGCTGCAAAGAAAGGTAATGTATTAAGATTTATCGCAACTCTTGAAAACGGTAAAGCAAGAGTGAGTCTTGAATCTGTTGGAACTACTCATCCATTCTACTCCTTAAGTGGAAGTGACAATATGATCGCTTTTACAACCGAGAGATATAAGGACAGACCTTTGGTAATTAAAGGTCCAGGTGCAGGGGCAGAGGTAACTGCTGCCGGCGTTTTTGCTGAGATTATCAGCATAAGCAATTATTTGAAAAGTTTTGTCTAGTATGAAAGATAGTATAAAAGTATTTGCCCCTGCTACAGTGGCAAATGTGGCATGTGGGTTTGATGTACTTGGCTTTGCGGTCGAGAATCCAGGGGATGAAGTAGTGCTTACTAAAAAATCTACACCTGGTGTAAAGATTACAACAATTACTGGGGATGAAGGAAGGCTTACGAAAGATGCAGAAAAAAATACCGTCGGTGTTGCTGTTTCCAGGTTCCTGAATCATCTTCAGTCGGATGCAGGTATTGAAATTACCTTGCATAAAAAAATGCCTCTTGGCAGTGGACTTGGTTCAAGCGCAGCAAGCGCAGTGGCTGGTGTGTTTGCAGTAAATCAACTATTAGGTATGCCGCTTAATCAGCAGGAATTACTTCCATTCGCAATGGAAGGTGAAAGAATTGCCTGTGGTAGCGCCCATGCGGATAATGTTGCACCTTCATTGCTAGGTGGTTTTGTTTTGATCAGAAGTTATGATCCACTGGATGTGATCAAAATTCCTACTCCGGCAAATTTATATTCTACCATTATTCACCCTCAGGTAGAAGTACAGACGAAAGATGCGAGGGAAATACTGAAAAAGCAGATCCCTTTAAGGGATGCAGTTACTCAGTGGGGAAATGTCGGTGGATTAATTGCTGGCCTTATGCTTTCAGATTATCAACTCATCGGAAGATCCATGAAAGATGTAATCGTAGAGCCCATAAGAGCAATTTTAATTCCTGGGTTTGAAGATGTGAAGCAAGCAGCTTTAGGTGCTGGTGCACTTGGCTGTGGAATTTCAGGTTCCGGACCTTCAATATTTGCACTTAGCACTTCAGAAGAAATTGCTTACAAAGTAGGCGGCGAGATGCAGAAAGTCCTTAATTCTATCAATATAGGAAGCGAAGTTTATATTTCTAAAATCAATAATTCAGGTCCACAAATACTGGACTAAAATTGTCAATATAAAATGAGATTATACAGTACCAATCGTTCTGCAGCCGAAGTATCTTTTAAAGAAGCTGTATTTAAAGGTTTGCCTGATGATAACGGTCTATTTATGCCGGTATCTATTCCTCAGTTGCCATCATCTTTTTTTGAGACCATTGATAACCTTTCTTTTCAGGAAATTGCTTTTCAGGTTACAAAAGCATTAATCGGAGATGAAATTCCTGATACAGATCTGAAGAAGATTATTGACGATGTACTTTCTTTTGATGCTCCACTAGTAAAAGTGGAGGATAATATTTCGGTACTTGAATTATTCCATGGGCCATCTCTTGCATTCAAAGATTTTGGAGCAAGATTTATGGCTAAGATCATGTCGTATTTCCTTCAAAAGGAAAAAAAGGAAATTCATATATTAGTAGCAACTTCAGGAGATACAGGCAGTGCTGTAGCTCAGGGATTCCTTGGTATGCCGGGAATAAAGGTTACTATTCTGTACCCAAGTGGAAAAGTAAGCGATATTCAGGAAAAACAGTTAACGACTTTGGGTCAGAATATTACTGCACTTGAAGTAAATGGTACATTTGATGATTGTCAAAGACTGGTTAAAGAAGCTTTCTTAGATAAAGAACTTAACAGCAAAATAAATCTGTCTTCAGCCAATAGTATTAACATAAGCAGATTGATACCTCAGTCATTCTATTATTTTTATGCTTATGCAAAACTGAAATCATTAGGGTTGCCAATTGTATTCTCTACGCCAAGCGGAAATTTTGGTAATCTCTGCGGAGGACTCATTGCAAAAAGAATGGGTCTGCCTATTCATAAATTTATTGCATCTACGAATGCGAATGATGTAGTTCCAGAGTTTCTGAATACTGGTATTTTCAGTCCTCGTCCTTCTGTCGCTACTATTTCAAATGCCATGGATGTTGGAAATCCTAGCAACTATGCAAGACTTGTAGAGCTTTACGGAAAGGATCTTGAAGCGATTAAGAAAGATATCTTTGGAACAAGATACAATGATGAGGAGACTGCACAGGCAATAGAAAAAGTATATAAAGCCGGCGGCTATATTATGGATCCTCACGGAGCCATTGCTTATCTTGGGTTAAAAGAATATTCCAAAACAACAGGTGAGAAATTTGCAGGCGTATTTCTGGCTACTGCTCACCCAAGCAAATTTATAGAAGTTGTTGAAGACATTATTAATAAAAAAATAGAACTTCCGGAGCGTCTTCAGGCGGTTGTCAATAAGAAAAAAGAAGCATTTCCATTAACTTCTGACTTCTCTGATTTGAAATCTTATTTGCTTAAATCAATGTAATTTTTACAAAGATTTAACATATTTTATAATACGGGCAGGTTTTAAGTAAAACCTGCCCGTATTTTTTTAATCTATATTATTCTCAATGCTTTTTAACTGAATTTTAATTTTGGACTTTTTGTTTTCTAATCAGCGCAGGATATAAAGAAGGCAAAAGCTTAAAACGCCTACAAGGTTACCCTCTCAGACATTATAAATCTTGTTTTAGTCTTTTTACGCCCTGTTGTAGGATAATTCCATTATTTAAATTTGTTATTCAGTGAGCGGTGTTGTACTAAATATAAAATCAATTCGAAAGCAAAAGGGAATAAGTCAGGAGTATCTAGCCTATCAACTAGGAATTGACTATTCAACTTATGGCAAAATTGAACGCGGAGCGATCTCTTTAACTGTAGATCGTCTGGAAAAGATAGCTTCCATTTTGGAAGTAACTGTTGAGGATATCTTTAAATGGAGAGCTGATTCTTCTGAAAAAGAAGATATTATGAAAGCATTGTCAGATCAGAAATTTATCAATGAGCAATTGATACAGGAAAATGAGCGTATGAAAAAGGAGGTTGATCTACTAAAACAGCAGTTATCTGATAAGGAAAAAATTATCTTTTTGCTTGAAAATAAGCTACATAAAGGAGAGAACTAAAAAAAGTCTCTCCTTTAAAAAATATTTTTTTGATGTAATTTTTTTGCCGATTTGTAGGGATCTATTAATTATTTTTTTAACTTTAGGGAAATTAATTACTTATTTTATGAATACAGGTACAATCAAATTCTTCAATGAGAGCAAAGGTTATGGTTTCATTAAAGATGAAAGTTCAAACCAGGAAATTTTTGTTCATGTAACAGGTCTAGAAGACAAAGTAAAGCAAAATGATAAAGTTGCTTTCAAAGTGGTAGATGGCAAAAAAGGCCTTAGCGCGGTGAATGTAAAGAAAATATAAATTATTTTATTTACAGAGGCAAAAGAACTTAACCCGTGGCAACGCGGGTTTTTTTATTTACTTTTTTGATGTCCTCCTCCTGCAAGACCTTAATTTTCAAATAGTAGATATATTTTTTACAATTATTTTCCAGTAGGTTACAATTTCTATTGAAATAGTATATACAATATGGTATTTTGCCTGGATTCTATATACTAAAACCAATTTTGGAAATGAATAAACCTTTATTAGTATTATTAATTTCAATTTCCCTCTTTGCGGCAAACCTCAGTGCAAAGGCCCAGGGTTTTACTACTCAGGATTATAAAAAGGCCCTATGGATGACAACCAGAATGTATGGTGGTCAAAGATCGGGAGAGAATAACTGGCTTGTTTCTGGTCATTTGCCGTCAGGTGTTGCAGAAAATCTTAGAGGAAAATGCTTTTCAGAGGACAAAGATACCGATGGCTATGACATCTCCGGTGGATGGCATGATTGCGGTGATCACGTAAAATATGGTCAGACTCAGTTTTATTCAGCATATATGCTGCTTAAGGCATATGCAGAGTTCCCAACAGGATATGATGATTATTATTCCTATACATATAATGGTTACAAAACTGCCGGAGACTGGTCCTGGGAAGGAAAAAAGCATGATCCGAATGGAATTCCGGACATTTTAGATGAGGTAAAGCATGCAACAGATTATTTTATAAAATGTACTCGAAATGCAACTACCTTTTATTATCAGGTAGGAAATAGTAATTACGATCATCAAGAATGGGTCACAGCAGTTAAAATGCAGACTTCTGCAGTAAACAAAGGTGGTCAGCAAAGGCCAGTTTATAAAAATCCCAATGATGCTTCCATGCCTTCTTTCTGCGGAGCTACATTAGCTTTAATGTCAAGAATGTACAGACCTTTTGATCCTGCTTATGCAGATTTGTGTTTGCAACATGCCTTATTTGCTTATACCTACGCTAAGGCGCATCCTGGAACAGCTGCAACAGGAGAAGGAGGATTCTACGGCGCAAACTATTCCTGGAAAGATGATTATGCGACTATGTGCACTGAATTATTTTGGGCAACCAATACTGAAAGCTATAAAACAGAAGCATTTGCATTTACTATTGCGGCCAACAATGCCTCTGCCTATGATATTTCCGGAAAAACTTATGGCTTTGACTACGAAAATAATGGAGACATAGCTATCTATAATTTAGCCTTGTTAGGTCGTACAAATGCAAAATCTACGTTTGGAACAATTGTTAATAGTTATCTTACAAATGTGCAAGCCGATGGCCAGTTTGCCGGAGGAAATACAAGCTGGGGACCGCTTCGTTATAATGCTAACACTGCCCTTATGGTGGCTCTTTGGCAGAAATTGAACGGAACTGATGCTACTCCTCATAAATTTATTTATGATAATATTGACTATATACTAGGAAAGAATTCATCGAATTTGTCATTTATAGTTGGTTTTGGGTCGAAATCACCATTGCATCCACATCATCGAAATTTATTTTTAAGAGATGATAATCCCACTGATGCAATAAAAATGACTTTCCCAATTCCTACAAAAAATAAACAAGCTGGCTATATGGTTGGAGGAACAAGAAATGCGGGCAGCTTCAGTGATGATCTTGTTAATGTCCTTCATACAGAAGGTGGAATAGACTACAATGCCTGTCTTGTCGGCGTCCTTGCATTTATCAACTCAAAACTTGATCCTGTAAATACAGCGAAATTTGGTAAAACAACTCCTGATTTAGGTGAAAATCAATCCATCTGTGGTAAGACAAGTCATTTGCTTCATTCAAAAGTGGCAATAGACAATGTTAAAACTTTTACCTGGTACAAGGATGGAGTTATAATCTCTCCTGCATCAACATCAAAAAATACTTTGACTGTTACTCAGGCTGGGGTTTACAAATGCAGACTTGATTCTCTTACATCTTGGTTTACTGAAGGTAGTGTTGAAATTCTGGGAGTATTGCCAGCGGTTAATCTTGGCGCAGACCAGGAACTTTGCAGTATTACTTCGGTAACATTGGATCTAGGGGTTTCCGGAACTGGTATAACTTACAGCTGGACAAAAGACGGTAAAGCAATCAGTAGTGCTACCTCCCAAAAATATACTGCTACTCAGGCGGGAACATATGTAGGAACGATAAGCGCGAGCGGATGTGCCTCAAAATCTGACAATGTAGTAATAACATCAAAATTGCTAAGTGTTGCAAGCGACACAATTTGTGAGGCTGGTAAGGCAAACCTTAAAGTAAATGCAGCAAGTGGTGTTTATGACTGGTATGATGCATCAACAGGAGGAAGTTCACTAGCTACAGGTTTAAATTATAGCCCTAGTATTACCTCTTCAAAAACATACTATGTTCAGGATGGTAATTCAATTTCAGCTAATGCTGGTCCATCTTCGACTTCCAATACTCTTGCATCTCCTCAAAACGGCGGATCTATTGGAATAAAATTCACAGCTTCAAGAGCTTTTACAATAACTCAGATGAAAATATTGCCTTTTGTATTCTCCTGCAATAATGGAGATTTGGTTAAGGTAATATTTGATTTGAAACAAAACGGTGTAGTTATAAAAAGTTTTGCTTCTGTTGGTATAGCATGCACAGGCACTCAGAGCAATGCTCCATTCAACACTTTCTATACATTCAATTTTGATACTCCTATAGAAGTTCCTAGCGCTGGTTCCTACGAACTTACTCCTCCTTCCAATCTTCCAAATGGTTATTCTCAGATTGTATGGTTTGAGAGTGGTGCAAATTTTTCAACTATGGATGCAGCTGGAGTGATGGATATCACAGATGATACAAGAGATGATAAAGCAACTTCTTTCCCTGGAATTTTTGATATCAAAATTCAGGCAGGGAATGCTTGTTCCAGAACACCTGTTTATGCAGTTATAGACGCTCAAAATCCAAACTGTGGAGTTGTTTCTTCAATAGATGGTTCTGTTTCAAATAAACTTGTAATATTCCCTAACCCCTCGTCTTCCGAGTTTATAATTGAAGCTCCGGAAAATTCTATGATAAGGATTTATGATGAGCTGGGAAGAATGGCATTTGAAGCAAATTCTAATGGAAAAACGACATTTGGAGAGCAACTAAGTCCAGGTTTCTATCACGTGGTTCTATTCCAGGAAGGAAAAATGATTAATTCCGGAAATATAATAAAGCAATAAATCTTTAATCCTTATTGCAAAAGAGCCTTTGATTTTATAGATCAAAGGCTCTTTTTATTTGTAAAATATAAATTGGCAGTGTTAGTGAATTATTTATTTTGCTGCGGGGTTATATAAGTGGTTGTGCGCAGCCGAAAGTTAAGGTTATTAATTCGGGAAGGCTCGGGAAACCGGGTTTTCCTGTTTTTTTATCTCTCAAATCCATGTTTGAGATCTAATTCATTCATACATTTGAAATGTCCCTTAGGGCACTGTTTATAACCAATTTTTGAACAAGGCCTGCAGTTTATATTATTATTCTCAAGAACATGATATTTAGTCTGATAAGGATACATTCCGAATTGTGGAACTGTATTACCCCAGATAGAATAGATCTCTTTTTTGAAGGCAGATGCTATATGCATCAATCCGGTATCGTGGCTTATTACAAATTTTGATTGTTGAAGGAAAGAAGCTGACTGGTTTAAGGAAAGTTGTCCGCTCAGATTTATAACCTGAAATGGCAAAGCTTTGCATGCTTCAGCAACAGAATCTCCTGTTGATTTATCCTCTTTCCCTCCTAAAAGAACAATTGGCATATTTTGCAAAGAGCATGCTTCAATAAGTTTTTGAAGTGGAAGTCTTTTGGTCGCATGTTGTGCACCTATCGCAAACGCTATGTACTTATCAGGCTCTAGCCCATAGTTTGGAAGGTTTACCTTGTCTTTGGATGGAATGAAATAATCAAGTCCTTTTGCATCATTGACTACACCTAATTTTTTAAGCGTTGCCATATACCTGTCAACTATGTGAAGGGAAGGCAATACATTAACTTTTAGATTGACCAGTAACCATTTTTTGAGGTTGAGTTTATCAAAAGTAAAAGATTTTTTTCCTAGTCTCCATTTAATGACTGATGTGCGAAGGTTGTTATGAAGATCAATGATATAATCATAGTTTTCTCTCTTCAGCTCATCTATCAGGTTGTTTAACGATTTATCAAGGTAAAAAACCTTGTCTATATAGGGATTGTCTTCAAAAAGAATTCTGAATTGACTTTTGGTGCAGTAATGTACCTCTGCCCCGGAAAGTTGTTGCTTTAAATTTCTTACAACAGGGGTCGTAAGCACTATATCGCCTATAGATGAAAATCGTAAAACCAGTACTTTAGGCATTAGTTGAAATCTTAGAGATGCTTTTCTTTTTGTTGAAATATTCTTCTGCTTCCTGCACACTTAGGGCATTAAAAGTCATTTCTTTCGTCAGGCCCGCTTTTCTTCCCACATGTACTCCATAATGCATATCCAGATATCCTTCCATTTCATGTGCATCAGGATTAATGCTGATCATGATACCTTTTTCCAATGCATATCTCACCCATTTCCATTCCATATCCAGTCTTCTCGGATGTGCATTGATTTCAATGATTACATTGTTCTCTGCACAGGCATCAATTACTTTCTTATGATCTATCGGATAACCTTCTCTTTTAAGTAATAGTCTGCCTGTCGGATGCCCGAGCATTGTTGTATAAGGGTTCTCGATAGCTTTAATAAGTCTTTCAGTTGCTTTGGCTTTATCCATTTTCAGGTTGGAATGGATAGAGGCAACAATAAAATCAAAAGATGCTAAAACGGAATCTTCATAATCGAGGCTACCATCATTCAGGATGTCTGACTCTATACCTTTAAATATCTTGAATGGTGCTAATTTTTTATTCAGCGCATCAATCTCTGCATGCTGTTCTGTAATACGGAACTCTTGAAGTCCATTGGCATAAAAAGCAGATTTGGAGTGGTCGCTTATTCCTAGGTATTCAAATCCAAGCTCCTTGCAATACTGAGCCATTTGTTCAAGAGTATGAACACCGTCACTATAGGTGCTATGATTATGTAGCGAACCTTTAAGGTCTTTGTATGTGATGAGCTCCGGGAGTTTGTTTTCTCTGGCTTTTTCTATTTCATCATATCCTTCACGAAGTTCAGGAACGATAAATGGAAAATTCAAGTGGGTGAAAATCTCCTGTTCGTTTTTAAAATCTTTGGAAGTCAAAAGTTGGAATAGATTGGAAGAATTTCCAAGGTCCGTTTTAAGATGTGATGAAGATGCAGAGTTAAGATATACAAAATTGCCGAAACGCCCTTCAGGACAGATTTTTATTTCAACCTTTAGCTCGGTTAAAAGATCTTTGCCTCGCCAAACAAATGGTCCTGATGCCTTTATATTTTGCTCAAGTGTTTTTATTCCGCTAACTGCATCAAATACTTTTTTCGGCTGGTTTTCACCGACTATTAGTTGGATTGTATCAAGCGTTTCAGCCTTTCTTTGAATATCTCCGGCAAGGGATACTTTCAGGTCTAATGAAGAAAGGTCTTTTTCAAGCTTCAAAGCAGTAGCTTCCGCTTCGGCAAACATCCACCTGTCTTTATGGGCAGAAGCAAAAAGTAGCTCCTTCTTTATGCTTTCCTGGGTTTTTTCACCGAAGCCTTTCAGGCTGGCAATTTTATTTTCATTGCAGGCATCGAGTAGTGCTTCAGTGGAAACGATATCAAGTTCTTTCCAGATGCTTCGTACTTTTTTAGGGCCGATTCCTTTTATATTTAAAATATCAATGACACCTTTAGGAGTTTGCGCCAATAAAGATGATAATTCGGGAAAAGTACCTGTAGCATTCAAATCCTGAATTTTTCCGGCGATACTTTTTCCGACCCCTTCTAGAGAAGCAAGTTCTTCTAATGAAAGTCCGGCTAAATCACCGGAGATTTTGTCAAGATTATATACCGCATTTTGATATGTTCTGATCTTGAAAGGATTTTCCTCATGAAGCTCCATTAATGAAGCTGTGAGTTTGAAGATGTTGATAATTTCCTGATTGCCCATTAATTCAAAATTAAAATAAAAATGAGGAGAAACCAATGAAGGTTTACGCACATAAATGTTTTTAAAGGAATTAGGGTTCCATCCGAAAGATTTTCTTTTGGGTTTAAAGGAAAAGGTTAATTTTGAGAGGAAATTTGTGAACTAAAAATGAATCACTGGCTAGTAAAATCAGAACCATTTAAGTATCCTTTCGAACAGCTTCAAAAGGATAAATCAACTTTCTGGGACGGGGTTAGAAATTATCAGGCTCGTAACAATTTGAAAGCCATGAAAAAAGGAGATCTTGTCCTTTTTTATCACAGCAATGAAGGAAAGGAAGTGGTAGGGATAGCAAAAGTGCTGAAGGAATCGTATCAGGACCCGACAACAGATGATGCCAATTGGGTGGTAGTAGACCTGGGCCCTCACAAAAAGCTGAAGAGTCCTGTTACCCTTGAGACAATAAAGGCAGATAAAATACTGGGAAACATGAGCTTAGTGAAACAGTCAAGGCTTTCTGTAACGCCCGTAAAGAAAGAAGAGTTTGACAGAATTCTTGAATTATCCGAGAAATAAAAATCCTATAATTTTTCGAATAAAATCAGTTCATTGCTATCTTTGAAAAATTTTTAAATGGAAAAAAGACTCATCATCGGTACCGAACATCTTTCAATAACGATCGACAGACTTTGTCATCAGTTGATTGAACTTCACGGTGATTTTTCCAACTCTGTTATTCTTGGTATACAGCCAAGAGGTGTCAGCTTTTCCGAACGTATTCAAAGAAAACTTCAAGACATCCTTCAAAAAGATGTAAAGCTTGGCTATCTGGATGTTACTTTCTTCCGTGATGATTTCAGAAGAAAGGATAATCCTTTAAAAGCCAATGCTACCAAAGTTCCATTTCTGATTGAGGATAAAAACGTAATTCTTGTAGATGATGTACTTTATACAGGAAGGACTATCCGTGCAGCTATGGATGCCATGACGGCTTTTGGCAGACCGAGGAAAGTTGAATTACTGGTACTGGTAGACAGAAAATACAGCAGAGATCTTCCAATTCAGCCTAATTACATCGGTGTAGAAGTTGATTGCCTCGAATCCGAAAAAGTATTGGTTGAACTGAAGGAAGAAGGATTGAAAGACGATAATATTTGGTTGATTAATAAAACCTAACAATGCAGCATTTAAGTGTTAAACACCTTCTTGGAATCAAAGACCTCACCAGAGAGGACATTAATTTAATTTTAGATACTGCGGAAAATTTTAAAGAAGTAATTAACCGGCCTATCAAAAAAGTTCCTTCTCTGAGGGATATCACTATTGCCAATATATTTTTCGAAAATTCTACCAGGACAAGATTATCTTTTGAGCTTGCCGAAAAAAGATTATCAGCAGATGTCATAAATTTTTCATCATCATCTAGTTCTGTAAAGAAAGGCGAAACATTACTGGACACCGTCAATAACATCCTTGCGATGAAGGTGGATATGATAGTGATGAGACACAGCAGCGTAGGTTCTCCTCATTATCTTTCAAAGCATATCAAAGCAAAGATTGTCAATGCCGGGGATGGAACTCATGAGCACCCTACTCAGGCTTTGCTTGACGCATTTACGATAAAAGAAAAATTCGGTCATGTTGAGGGAAAGAAGGTTTGTATTTTCGGAGATATCCTGCATTCAAGAGTAGCACTTTCAAATATTTTTGCATTACAGAAATTAGGAGCTGAAGTAATGGTTTGTGGTCCAATCACACTTCTTCCAAAATATATCAAAGACCTTAATGTAAAAGTAGAACTGGATCTTAAGAAAGCATTGGAGTGGTGCGATGTTGCAAACGTTCTGAGAATTCAGCTTGAAAGACAGACAATCAAATATTTCCCTTCACTAAGGGAGTATTCTTTATATTATGGAATCAATAAATCTTTGTTGGATTCTCTTAACAAAGAAATAATGATTATGCACCCTGGACCTATTAACAGAGGAGTGGAGTTGTCAAGTGATGTTGCAGATTCGCATCATTCGGTGATCCTGAACCAGGTAGAAAACGGAGTGGCAGTAAGAATGGCAGTGCTTTATCTGCTGGCTGGCGCTACAGAGTAATAAAGCTGAACGCGTAAAGCTTAAAGCAAAAGTGAAATAAAAGGTTTACCTTTAACATAATAGCTGATTTTCCTGGAAGAAGAAAATAGCAATAGGTTTAGCAACTGCAACAAACTATCTATTCGAAATTATTTGAAAGGCACCTCTATTTATCTTGAACGAACATTATCCTCTCAAGAGTTTGAAGATGCCTTCTTAAAGAAAAATAAAGAAATCTTGAAATTAGGGCTTCTTTATCAGGGACCTAGAGGGAAAAAGCCAATTCTTAAAACTTGATACCTAAAACTTTTAACTTTCCACTTTTTACTTTAAGCTTTCCGCCTTCGCTTTAAGCTTTCCCCAAACTTAACTTCCCTAATCTTTGTTTAAATACGGGTCAGGAATTTTGTTTCAAAGATCTTATTTCTAATTTTGACAAAGGCAAACTTTAAGTTTTTATGTACTACTCTTCAATTATTCAGGCGATAGGAAATACTCCCTTGGTGAAACTAAATAAAGTAACCAAAGGGATAAAAGGGACAATACTCGTTAAAGTCGAATATTTTAATCCCGGAAATTCTGTAAAAGACAGAATGGCTTTAAAAATGGTTGAAGATGCAGAAAAAGCAGGTATTCTAAAACCAGGAGGAACCATTATAGAAGGAACTTCGGGAAACACAGGAATGGGACTTGCACTGGCTGCTATTGCAAAAGGCTACAAGTGTATTTTTACCACTACTGATAAGCAGTCAAAAGAGAAGGTAGATGTATTGCGTGCGCTAGGTGCAGAGGTTATTATTTGCCCTACAAACGTAGCTCCTTCTGATCCGAGATCATATTATTGTGTTGCCGCAAAATTGAATAAAGAAATACCGAATTCATTTTATCCGAATCAATACGATAACCTTTCTAACACAGCTGCTCATTATGAAACAACTGGGCCTGAAATCTGGAGTCAGACAGAAGGAAAGGTAACGCATTTTGCTGCTGGTGTAGGAACTGGTGGGACGATGTGCGGAGTTTCTAAATTCCTAAAGGAAAAGAATTCATCAATCAAATCAATAGGAATTGACACTTATGGTTCTGTTTTTAAAAAATACAAAGAAACTGGAGTGTTTGATGAAAATGAAATTTTCCCATATGGAACAGAAGGTATAGGCGAAGACATCCTTCCAAAAAACGTTGACTTTAGTCTGATCGATCAGTTTATTAAAGTTACGGATAAGGACGCAGCTGTAATGACAAGAAAACTAGCAAGAGAAGAAGGTCTGTTTGTCGGATGGTCCAGCGGTTCTGCAGTGTTTGGGGCCTTGGAGTATGCAAGAGAGCATTTTACCGATAATGATGTAATGGTGGTTATCCTTCCTGATCATGGTACGAGGTATCTTGCGAAGATTTACAATGATGTGTGGATGAAAGATCATGGATATCTTGAAAGCCGCAGTTTTGCTACTGCAAAAGACATTATTGCAGAGCAGAAAAACGGAAAGCTGATTACTATAGCGAAAAGCGATAAAGTAGGGGAGGCTGTGAAGATACTTAACGGAAAAGGAATCTCTCAGATCCCTGTAACAGATGGCGATGCTTTTGTAGGAAGTCTTACAGATTCTAAAGTGTTGAAGAAACTAATTGAAAATCCAGGTCTGAAAGATCTTACAGTAGGAGAGGTAATGGAAGCACCATTCACTTTTGTAGGGCTGGATAATACTATAGACGTACTTTCATCCTTAATAACAAAAGAGAACACCGCCCTTCTGGTTCGTGACGAAAGGAATGATGTGAGAATTATCACTCAGGCAGATTTGCTTTCTGCTATGGCGAGATAGATTTCTCAAATAAATCTAAGATTATGAAAATGCTGAATTATGAAGAGATTAATTCTTTTCATAATTCAGCATTTTTTATGAAGAAAAGAATGAGGCTCTGCTAAAGAAAAGTATTTAAGACAGCCAATAATATTGTTTTTTTATTATTTTTGAATGACCCAATTAGGACGTTTACTCTTTCTGTCCGGTCATTTCAGACATTTTAATTTTTTTATAACGTATTAATCTTCCTGTTCAATGAGTCAACTTAAGAAATTAGAGAAGTTACTGGTTGCCAATCGTGGTGAAATTGCTATCCGTGTTTTACGCGCTGCATCTGAGTTAAAGATAAAAACCGTAGCTATTTATACCTATGAGGATCGTTATTCTTTACATCGTTATAAAGCGGATGAAGCATATCAGATCGGAAGGGATAATGAGCCCCTTAAACCCTACCTTGACATTGAACAAATTATTCAACTTGCAAAGAGACATAGTGTAGATGCCATACATCCGGGCTACGGCTTTTTGTCTGAAAATGTAAATCTTGCAAGGAGATGTAAAGAAGAAGGAATCATCTTTATTGGTCCTGAACCTGAGGTAATGGAAGCGCTGGGTGATAAGGTTTCAGCAAAGGAAATCGCAATCAGCGCAGGTGTGCCGATCATTGAAGACAGTAAGGAAGGTTTGTTATCTCTTGATATAGCCAGAAAAGAAGCACATCGCATTGGTTATCCCTTAATGATGAAGGCTGCCGCTGGTGGAGGTGGAAGAGGGATGCGCGTTATCCGTGATGAAAGTCAGCTTGAAAGAGCATATAATGAAGCCAGAGCCGAAGCTATGAAAGCTTTTGGGGATGATACAGTCTTTCTTGAAAAGTTTATAGACAGGCCGAAGCATATTGAAGTTCAGCTCATGGGAGACAACCATGGGAATATTGTGCACTTGTATGAAAGAGATTGTTCTGTACAAAGAAGGTTTCAAAAAGTTGTAGAGGTCGCTCCCTGTCCTGTTTTGAAAGAGGAAACGAAACAACAGATCTATAATTATGCGCTTACAATTGCAAGGCATGTAAAGTATAATAATGTCGGTACTGTTGAGTTTCTGGTAGATCAGGATGAAAAAGTTTATTTTATAGAAGTAAACCCTCGTATTCAGGTTGAGCATACAATTACTGAAGAAATAACAGGAATAGATATAGTCCGCTCTCAGATTCTGATTGCCAAAGGACACAAGTTATCAGATACTTGTATCTATATATCCAGGCAGGAAGATGTTAAGTGCAATGGTTTCGCGATTCAGTGCCGTGTGACAACCGAAGACCCTGCTAATGGGTTTAAACCAGATTATGGTACTATTATAGCTTACAGAAATGCAGCAGGTTTTGGTATTCGTCTTGATGAAGGCAGTTCCTATCCGGGAGTAAAAATTTCTCCTTTTTTTGATTCTCTATTGGTGAAAGTTTCAGCATCCGGAAGGACCATGTGGGGAGCGTGCGAGCGCTTGAACCGTACGCTTCGAGAATTCAGAATAAGAGGCGTAAAAACAAACATAGGATTTTTAGAGAATGTTATTTCTCATCCTGAATTTATCAAAGGTCATGCAACTGTAAAGTTTATAGAAGAACATCCTGAATTGCTGAACATCAAAAATATTCAGGATAGAGGAACAAAGACACTTAAGTTTCTTTCCAATGTCATTGTGAATGGGAATCCGGATGTTAAGAATGTGGATGAAAAGAGAACATTCAGAACTCCGCAAATACCATTTTATGAGAAATACAGTCCATATCCTGACGGTACTAAGCAGATACTGACGAACAATGGTCCGCAGGGGCTTGTCAATTGGCTGAAAGATCAAAAAGCTATTCAGATTACCGATACAACTTTTAGAGACGCACATCAGTCTTTATTAGCAACAAGGGTGCGTACCAAAAACATGGTAGAGGTTGCAGAAAGTTTTGCTAAAAATCATCCTCAGGTCTTTTCAATGGAAGTATGGGGAGGAGCGACATTTGATGTAGCTATGAGGTTCCTTCATGAAGATCCTTGGCAAAGACTGCAGCTAATCCGGGAAGCGGTTCCAAATATTCTGCTTCAAATGCTGATCAGAGGTTCCAATGCCGTGGGATATAAAGCATATCCTGATAATCTGATTGAGAAATTTATTGAGAAAACCTGGGAGAATGGAGTAGACATCTTTAGAATTTTCGACTCGCTCAATTGGGTTGAAGCCATGAAGGTAAGTATAAAGGCTGTGAAAGAGAGAACAGGCGGTATTGCCGAAGCAGCGGTTTGTTATTCCGGCGATATTCTTGATCCGGAAAATAAGAAGTATACTTTGCAGTATTACCTTGATATGGCAAGGCAGCTTGAAGATCTGGGTGCACATATTCTGTGCATTAAAGATATGGCTGGTCTGTTAAAGCCTTATTCCGCAGAATTGCTTATTAAAGAACTAAAAAAAGCTGTCAGCATTCCGATACATCTTCATACACATGATACCTCGGCTATTCAGGCAGCAACTTACCTTAAGGCAGTGGAGGCAGGTGTTGACATCATTGATGTGGCGATAGCGTCCATGTCAGGTCTAACTTCTCAGCCAAACTTCAACTCAATAGTAACTATGTTGAAAGGCCATGAACGTGAGCTTAAGTTTAACATGCCTGCACTAAATCAGTACTCGAGCTATTGGGAAGATGTCAGAGAGTTTTATTATCCTTTTGAATCAGATCTGAAAGCAGGTACTGCTGAGGTATATGAGAATGAAATTCCAGGCGGACAGTATTCAAACCTTAGACCTCAGGCAGAATCATTGGGTTTGGGAGAGAAGTTCGAAAAAGTAAAGCAAAATTATGCCTTGGTCAACAAGATGTTCGGTGATATTATAAAAGTAACACCAAGCTCCAAAGTTGTAGGTGATATGGCTTTATTCATGACATCCAATAATCTGACAGAAAAAGACATAATGGAAAGAGGCCAGTACCTGTCTTTCCCTGAGTCAGTAGTAAGTTTATTTAAGGGAGAAATAGGACAGGCCTATGGTGGATTTCCTGAGAAGCTTCAGTCTATTATTCTTAAAGGAGAAAAGCCATTTACAGAGAGGCCAAATGATCATTTAGCCCCTGTAGATTTTGAAAAGGAGTTTGAAGCATTTCAGCAGCAGTTTGGAAATACAGCAAGTTTCCTTGATTTCCTTAGTTATAAGATGTATCCTAAAGTTTTCGAAGGGTATGCAAAACATAGGGAACAATATGGTGATGTCAGTAACATACCGACACTTGCTTTTTTCTATGGACTAAAAAACAATCAGGAGATTCTTGTAAAGCTGGGCAAGGGTAAGACAATCATTGTAAAAATGATGTACTGCTCTGCAGCCGATGAAAACGGCATGAGAACTGTATTCTTTGAACTCAACGGGCAGACCAGAAATGTTCAGGTAAAGGATAATACAATTAAAGTATCAAGACCAACAAATAAGAAAGTTGAGACAACCAAACAGGTAGGAGCTCCATTACAGGGCAAAATTGGCCAGGTTATGGTTAAGGTTGGAGATTCAGTCCGAGAGAACGCACCTCTATTTGTGGTTGAGGCTATGAAAATGGAGACTACCATTACTTCAAAGATGGATGGAAAAATTAAAAGCGTTATCCTTCCTGAAGGGACAATGGTTGAACAAGATGATATGGTTATAGAACTAGAATAGCAGAATTGAATGATTTTTAAACAAAAAAGCAATGAATTATATTAAAGGACTTAAATAACTACAGACTTATGAAAAGAATAGTGGTATTAATTTTTTTAATTTCATTTTTCGCATTTTCGTGTTCATCCGGACACAGGAGTCAGACCTGGGCTCCCAAAAGCGGTAAAAAAATGAAGGGCGGACATAACAGGAGGTAACATTATGGTTATGCTTTTTATGGAAATCTTTAAATACCCCGCATGAGGGGTATTTTTTTTTGAAATTCATTCACCTAAATCTATTTTTCTCACTGGATTTTTACGTCGAATCAGGAGCTCAGAACTAAAAAAAATATTTCTCCTAAACTTTAAATTGTAAACTCCAGAAAAACAGTATCCTATCAAAAGTTGATTTCAAACTCAAATCAGAGTTAATTTGTTGAAATTCCAGAGACGGAAGTACTCAAAATGGAGGTAAAAAAACACCCGTAAATTCTATTGGCTTAGTGATTACAATACTTTATATTTACTAAATGAAGAAAATTATCATAGCAATAGATGGATACTCTGCTTGTGGTAAAAGCACTACGGCTAAGATAGTTGCTTCCAAATTAGGATATGCCTATATCGATACGGGGGCTATGTACAGAGCAACTACCCTGTATTTTCACGAGCACTATGTGAATATTACCGATCCGAAAGCGATCCATAAGGCGCTTGAGAATATCCACATCACTTTTGTCTTTAATCCTAAAACAAACAGGAGCGAAACTTATTTGAATGGTTTAAATGTGGAAGATGAAATCCGTAAAATGTATATTTCTGAAAATGTAAGCGAAGTAAGCGCTATCAAAGAAGTAAGGAAATACATGGTTGCGCTTCAGCAAAAGATGGGAAAAAAGAAAGGCCTGGTAATGGATGGAAGAGATATAGGAACCGCCGTTTTCCCAACTGCCGAATTAAAGATATTTATGCAAGCAGATATGTATGTTAGAGCATTTCGCCGTCAGCAAGAGTTATTGGAGAAAAAACAGGTAGTCGGAATTGAAGATATCATAGAAAATATTGCTAAGAGAGACCATCTTGATACTACAAGAGAAGAAGGCCCGTTGAAGAAAGCGGAAGAAGCTTATGTGCTGGATACTACCCACATGACTGTTGATGAGCAGGTTGATTTTGTGATCAATCTTTCTGTTGGAAAAATGATTGAAAGCCATAACTCGATTATAATTAGTTAATTAAATACATGAACGTTACGATAGATAAAAATTCAGGCTATTGTTTTGGAGTTGAATTTGCCATTCAGATGGCTGAGGATGAAATGGATCAGGGAGGTGAACTCTATTGCCTGGGAGATATCGTACACAATGCCATGGAGGTAGAGCGCCTTACTAAAAAAGGTCTGAAAGTAATTAACCGCGAACAGTTAAAAGAACTTCGCGATTGTAAAGTTCTTATCAGGGCTCATGGTGAACCTCCGGAAACCTATCAGCTTGCACTCAATAATAACATAGAATTAGTTGATGCTTCCTGCCCTGTGGTTTTAAAACTTCAAAACAGAGTCAAATCTGCATTTGACAAAATGGAAGAAGTGGAAGGCCAGATTGTTATTTACGGTCAGGAAGGGCACGCTGAAGTGGTAGGACTCACCGGACAAACTAAAGATAAAGCCATAGTTGTTACTAAAGAAGAGGATCTTGAAAAGATTGATTTTTCAAGACCAGTAACCCTGTTCAGTCAGACAACAAAAAGTACCAAAGGTTTTTATAGAATTTCTGCCCTTATCGAGGAGAAAATGAAGGAACAAAAGGGAGCAGAAGTAGTTAACTACGATTACAATGACAGCATTTGTCGTCAGGTTTCAAACAGAGAACCGCAGTTACAGAAGTTTTCGAAGGAACATGATGTAATAGTGTTTGTCAGCGGGAAAAAAAGCTCCAACGGCAAGGCCTTATATTCCGTATGCAAGGCTGAAAACGAGAAAAGCTATTTTGTGGAAAATGAACTTGAACTGGATCCCAACTGGTTTAAACCTTCTTATTCCGTAGGAATATGCGGAGCAACCTCAACCCCAATGTGGCTTATGGAAAATGTAGCCACCTTTATAAAAAATATATTCGCTGAGACAGGAACAGCTTCCTGACCTTATGAAAAAGTTTCTTAGATATTTCCTGCAGGGTTTACTATTTGTAATTCCCTTATTCTTTACAGTATATGTATTGGTAGTATTCATCAGATGGGTAGATAACTTTGTTCCATCGTTATTTGAGGCCCACCTCTTTCCCGGAATGGGCATAGTAATCGTTGTTTCATTTGTAACGATAGTAGGATATCTGGGATCAACCCTTATAGCAAAGCCTGCATTCACAGTTTTTGAAAACTTCCTCTATAAACTTCCTCTCATCAACCTTATCTATTCATCAACGAAAGATGTGGTCGGTGCTTTTGTAGGAGATAAGAAGAAGTTCAGCCAGCCTGTGATGGTCAGAGTGAATAAGGATTTTGATTTTTACAGATTAGGCTTTATAACACAGACTGATCTTAATATAATTAACCTGCCGGATAAAGTGGCAGTATATTTTCCTCATTCATATAATATCTCCGGTAACCTTTTTATAGTGCCGAAAGAACATATTACCATTGTTCAGGCACCGAGTTCGGAGATAATGAAGTTTGTCGTGTCTGGTGGGGTTTCTGGGTTCCATCATTGAGGAGGAAAACCAGTACAGATTGGAAGTTAATAAAGATTAAAACAGCTGAAAAAAGTTTTAAATGAAAAGCCCTCCATATTCATAAACGTGGAGGGCTTTTATACTTTTAGGTCAAACGTTGTTCTTCTACGACGTCTTCCCATCCTTTCTAAACTCTTTCCTTATTCCATTGATGAGATCTTCAGCTGTGATCAGATTTGAATTTCTGTTTAATGCCATCAGAGCGCAGTAACGAACAACGTTGATGATCGCACCTCCGGCCAGCTCATATTCAAAAGCTATTTTTTTAAGATTGACTTTTTCGCTTAACTCAAACTTGTCTGTAAAAGCACTTTCCCAAAGCTTTAATCTCAGCTCAGGGCTTGGCATTGGGAAGTAAATCATTGACTGAAAACGTCTCGAAAAAGCATCATCAATGTTTGATTTAAGGTTGGTAGCCAGAATTACAACTCCTGGGAAATCTTCTATTCTTTGTAAAAGGTATGATACTTCCTGGTTGGCATACCTGTCCTTGGCATCCTTTGTCTGAGTTCTTTTGCCAAATAATGCATCTGCTTCATCAAAGAATAATATCCAGTGCTTATTTTCAGCGAGGTCAAAGATATTTGCAAGGTTTTTCTCAGTTTCACCGATGTACTTGGAGACGACCATTGACAAGTCGATTCTGTAGACATCCAGTTTATTGGATTTGCCTATCAAAGATGCAGTAAGCGTTTTCCCTGTTCCGGGAGGTCCGTAGAATAAGGTTCTGTAGCCTCTCTTAATGGTTTTGCCAAGACCATAATTCATCAATAAATCATCGCCATGTCTGATCCAGGCTGTTATTTCATTGATCTCCTCAAGTACTTCAGGAGCAATGATCAAATCATCCCAATTCATCCCGGTCTTTAAAAGCGTTGCAGGAAAGGAACTGTTGAAATTTGGCTTGTACCCTGCCCCAGAAAGGATAAAGGAAAGTTGTTCCTGAGAAATTTTGACTTCGGTGTCTAAAAAAGAATCTTCAGATTCAGGTACGAAGCTGATGATATTGTCAAACCTCATTCTGGAAGAAGGTTTGAAGATGTCAATAGCTTTTAATCTAAGGTATAATTCATTTCCCGCAATTAGGAATATATATGTTTCTGCTGTGGGCAGAAACTTATTCGCCGGACTGATTTTTCCACCGAATTCGGTAAATATTCTTCCGT
Source organism: Sporocytophaga myxococcoides DSM 11118 (assembly GCF_000426725.1). Taxonomy (NCBI): domain Bacteria; kingdom Pseudomonadati; phylum Bacteroidota; class Cytophagia; order Cytophagales; family Cytophagaceae; genus Sporocytophaga; species Sporocytophaga myxococcoides. The sequence goes on from NZ_KE384560.1 coordinate 456,094, forward strand.
CAGAATTTTTAGTGAAAAAAGCATCCAGAATATTAGGCTTTAATTGTGGAGCTAAAGCAAGAAGTACCAATACCCTCTCACTAAAATTTAAATTGAAATGCTTTACAAAATTAACATAAAAGGAAGTTCTTTCTTCCAGCTCCGGTGGCTCGGGAAAACAAGTTTCAGCCCCAGACTCTCCTATATGTGCGCGAACCCTGTATTCTATAAACGATTTAAACCACATTAATTCCTTTTCAAGGACCTCACAATTCAATAATGTTTGTGGTTTGCTTTTTTCCGCAATGCTTGGAATACTCATAAAAGTGCTTTAAAAATTAGCTATACGCTGAACTCAAATAAATTTAATTAAAATATTACGAAAACTAAATCCATTAGTGAAAAATACCTTTCGGAATAGAAAATGGAATTAATTTCAACGGATATTGGCGTAAGTCCCCCTAAATAATTATTTTCAATTGTTATTTTTTTGATATTTAACTATTTCCAATGAAAATCCATAAGAAAAATACTCAACAAGTTTTTCAGGATAAAGCGAACTCACCTAAAGGATCGTCACCTGCTCAAATGGCGCCAGTCCATAAGATGGATGCTAAAGGTGATGAAGAACTTCAGATGAAAAGAAACCCTGTTCAAATGATGGAATCTCCTGAGGTGGAAGAAGAGGAAGTTCAGATGAAGAAAGGTCCGGTACAGATGATGGAATCGGGCGAGCAGGAAGAAGAA